>RKCM01000146.1 GCA_014858325.1 Oscillospiraceae bacterium
GATGACGGTGGTGTGCAGGCTCTGGTAGCCGTTGGGCTTGGGGGTGGAGATATAATCCTTGAAGCGGTTGGGCAGCGGGTGGTACATATCGTGGATGAGGCCTAAGGCGCTGTAGCACTCGGCCAGGGTATCCAGAATGATGCGCACCGCATAGATATCGTAGATCTCATCAAAGGACTTGTTCTGCATGATGGTCTTGCGGTAGATGCCGTAGATGCTCTTGACCCGGCGCTTGATGGTGGCGCCCTCAATGCCGCTCTCCTCCAGCCGCTTTTCGATGACGCCGGACACGCCCGCGAGGAACTCTTCGCCCGCACGCTCCCGCAGCACCTTGTTGATCTCCTCGTAGCCGATGGGGTCCAGATAATGGAGGCTGCGGTCCTCCAGCTCCTCTTTCACGTTCAAAATGCCCAGACGGTTGGCGATGGGGGCGTACACCTCCATGGTCTCCCGGGCCTTATCCCGGCGCTTCTGCTCGGGCCAGGCGTCGCCGGTGCGCATATTGTGCAGCCGGTCGCAGAGCTTGATGATCATGACGCGGACGTCCCGGCTCATGGCCAGCAGCATCTTGCGCAGGTTCTCGGCCTGCAGCTCCTCAATGTTGGAGAACTGGATCTTGGTCAGCTTGGTCACGCCGTCCACCAGCAGGGCCACCTCCTCGCCAAAGGCGGCTTTGATCTGCTCCACCGTGGTGGGGGTGTCCTCCACCACATCGTGGAGCAGGGCGGCGGCGATGCTCTCGGTGTCCATGCCCAGGTCCAGCACCAGGCGGGCCACGGCCAGCGGGTGGCAGATGTAGGGCTCGCCGCTGCGGCGGCACACCCCCTTGTGGGCGTCGTTGGCCATGTTGTAGGCCTTATCGATCATCTCCATGTTGTAGGCCTTGCCGCTGGCCTTGATGGCCTCCACCAGCTTGTCGTAGGTCACGATCTCGGGCCGCACCTCCGAGGGCAGGGCCCCTTCGGGGGCGTTGGCAGGCAGGGCGGTGGCGGCCACTGTGGCCATTTCCGGCACTGCCACCGGCTGGTGCAGATGGGTCTTGGCGGAGTAGGAGTCCTCCGGCTTGGTCGTTTTTCCCTCAGGCATGGTTTACATTCCCTCCAAACATTGTAGGATCGGCGCATCGGCCAGGTTTTTTTTGCCCGCCGTGGGGACCAGCTGCCAGAACTTGGCCCCATTCTGCTCCACGGGCGCAATGAGCCCCACCTGTTCCAGGGCGGTCAGCGCCACGAGGGTCTTGCCGGTCTGTTCCTCGCCGAGCTTGGCAAAGAGAGGCTGCAGGTCCTCTGCGTGCCAGCGGCGGGTCTGAAGCTCACGGTAGACAGCAATGATATCGCTGCGGGCCGGAGCGATGCGTGTTTTCTGTTCGTCTGTCAGGGGCGTGCCTCGGCGCAGCGCCTGCACCAGCGCCGATTGCTCGGCGGCGGCGTTGCCAAAGCCTGCCGGGTGCAGTTCGATGATCCGGCCCGAGAGCTGCAGCCCCCGGGCGGAGGCATAGACGGAGAGGTTGAGCGCCGCGTCCACCACGTCGCCCGTGGCGTAAGGCACCTGCTCCGGCTTTATGCCGAACCAGACTGCATAAAGGCTGGTGCTGCCCTGCCGCAGCCGGACACGGCTGTGCTTTCCCTCCGAGACGGGGTAAATGCCCTCCACCACGGCCTTTTCCAGCAAAAAGACCGGGGTGGGGTTCTCGGCCCCATAGGGGGCCAGCTTTTCCAGCGCGGCCACGCTCTCCACCGTCACCCGGTCCAGCCGGATGCTCAGGTCGCATTCCAGCGGCGGGGCGTGCAGGACGGGGCACTCCCGTGCCGCCCACTCGTTGAGGCGGCGGCGCAGCTGGGGCAGGTTTTCCTCCCGCACCGAAAGGCCCGCCGCCATGGCGTGGCCGCCGAAGCGGAGGAGAAGATCGGTGCAGGAGGCGATGCACGCGTGCAGATTGAAGCCCTGCACACTGCGGCCGCTGCCCTTGCCCTCGCCGTGCTCGTCCACCGAGACAACGATGACGGGGCGGCCCGTTTTTTCCACAAGGCGCGACGCCACGATGCCGATGACACCGGGGTGCCAGTCGCGGCCCCACAGCAGGATGACCCGGTCCTCCAGGATGCCGGGCTCGGCGTCCAGCAGCTCCTGCGCCGCCTTCACGATCTCCTGTTCCGTCTCCTGCCGGGCGGCGTTGATCTCCGTCAGGCGGTGGGCCAGCTCGGCGGCGCGGTCCTCGTCCTCGCAGAGGACGAGCTGCAGGGCGGTCACAGCGCTGTCCATCCGGCCCGCCGCGTTGATGCGGGGCGCGATGGCGTAGCTGACGTTCTCGGCCGTGATGGTCTTGCCCGTCAGGCCCACCTCGTCCAGCAGGGCGACAAAGCCCGGGCGGTCGGTCTGCTGCAGCTGCCGCAGGCCCGCTTTTACCAGGGTGCGGTTCTCGCCCGTCAGGGGCATCACATCGGCCACGGTGCCCACAGCGGCCAGATCGCCGCAGTATTCCAGCATCTCCTCCGGGGGGCAGCCGTCCAGCGCCGCACAGAGCTTAAAGGCTACGCCTGCGCCGCACAGGCCCTTGAAGGGGCTGGTATCGTCTTCCCGGCGGGGGTCCACCACCGCCACCGCTCTGGGCAGGCGCTCATGGGGCAGGTGGTGGTCGGTGATGATGAGGTCCACGCCCAGCTCGGCGGCAAAATCCGCCTCGTCCAGCGCGGCGATGCCGTTATCCACCGTCACGATGAGCGGGTAGCCTTTTTCGTGGATGGACTGGATGGCGTTTTTGGACAGGCCGTAGCCGTCACCCTCGCGGCTGGGCAGCATGCACTTGACGTTGGCGCCCATCCCTTTCAAATGCTGGTAGAGCAGGGCCGTGGCCGTTACGCCGTCCACATCGTAGTCGCCAAACACCACGATGGTCTCCTCGTGGTCAATGGCCTGCAGGATGCGCGCGCAGGCCTTGTCCATATCCTTCAAAAGCAGCGGGTCGCTCAGCTCTTCCTCGCCCGCCAGCAGCGTCAGCGCCTCGGTAGGGTCGGTGATGCCCCGGGCGGCAAGGATGCCCGCCAGCAGCGCACTCTCCTTCTGCTGGGCGGCAAGGGTGCTCTGGTACTGTGCCTCGCTCCAGGGTTCCCCGCTGGGGCTGTTGTATTCCAGTTCTTCGGTGTTCTGTTCCGCAATGGCGTGGGTCAGTTCCCGCACAGCGGCGCGGTCCAGGGGTTTGACGTTCCATGCCCGGCAGGTCATTGAAAATCCCCTCCCGTCAGGCCGTCGTTGGCCAGCATTCCCTGCAAAGCGGCGATCTCGCTGGACACATCCAGCGCCGCATCGCCCAAAAGGGTATCGTACAGGTTGCGGTACGCCTGATTGAGCGTGTGCAGGATGCCTGCGATGTCGCGGCGGATATTCGCGGCGTTCTCCCCCTGCTGGCCCTGCACGTCGTTGTAGGTGTGCAGCAGCTTCAGGGTGGTGGGGATATAGTATTCCGCAAACCGCCGGGCCTTGGGCAGGCTTTCGGGGTGGCCCTCCAGCCACTCGCAGATGGCGGCGGTGGTCTTTTGCATCTGGTCCAGCTCTTCCACGGCGTTTTCATCCTGCATCAGGCTCTTTTCCTGTGCCAGCACCTGCGCAAAGCGGCGGGCCGTTTCCAGATTGAGGGGGGCGTCATTCTCCGGCTTTTCTGCGGCCGCTTGTGCCGCAGCCGCTGCTTCGGCCTCCGCCCGCTTTGCCGCCTGCGCGGCGCGGTAATCCTCCGCCGTCAGGTAGAGCTTCTCCTCTTTTTCGTCCAGCCAGGCCGTCAGCCAGCCTTTGTGGATGTATTTCCGCAGCAGTTTCAAAGCTTTCTGCTTTTTCTGGTGGGTAAGGTCCGCCAGCATCTCCACCGAGAGGCCCTTTTTGTAATCAAAGCCCTCGGCCATTTCGGCGTAGAGGTTCAGCCGCTTGGAGGCGTTCAGGCGCTCCACGCCCGCCGCCGTCATCCAGCCAAACAGGGCCGTGACAACGGTAAAGGCCCACGCGCTGACCTGAATGGCCCCATGGGCAAGGCTGCTGATGGCGTCGCTGCTCGTCACGACCAGCTGCGTCACCACGTCGCCCTCCACCGCCGTGGCCACATTCCCAGTCAGGGTGGTGGCAAACATGGCCGCCGCACCAAAGCAGCTGACGGCGGAAATGGCAAAGATCACGGCAAAGGTGACACCGGGCCAGAACAGCGCGTGGCCGGTGCTCCGGCGCTTTTTCGCACTGGCCCGCAGGCTCTCCACGGGGGTGGGTTCCGGCTTTTTGGCAAAGAACTGCCGGGCCCAGCCAGCGGCACCGCCGCTCTGTTCGGCCTGCCGCTGGCCCTCCCGCATGGCGCGGCCCGCCGCGTTGATGCCGTAGTTGGCGGCGTGCACCGTTGCCTTGCCAATGTCCCATACCCGGTCGCCGATCTCCTCGCCCCGGCCCTCAAAGCCGTGGAGGAAGGCATCGGTCATGGTGTCGCCAAAGGCGCGCAGCTGGTCTTCCAGCTCCTGCTGCACCTGCCTGCCGTCCGGCTCCTGTTTCTTTTCTTCTTGATAGCGCTCGTTTTCGTTCATGTCTTCTCTCTCATCCCTCTGCCGGTGCATACCGGCTGATGATGGCGCGGGCCACCCGCAGGCCGTCCACGGCGGCGCTCATGATGCCGCCCGCATAGCCTGCGCCCTCGCCGCAGGGGTACAGTCCCCCCAGCTGCGTGCATTCCAGATCGTCCTCCCGCTTCAACCGCACGGGGCTGCTGGTGCGGGTCTCAAGGCCCGTCAAAATGGCGTCGGGGGCGGTGTATCCCGCGATCTTGCGCTCGTAGGCGCGCAGGCCCGCCCGCAGGGTCTCGGCCAGCTCCCCGGGCAGCAGGGCGCCAAGGTCTGCCGGGCAGACGCCCCGGTCGTAGGTGGGCTGCACCCGGCCAAGGGTCAATTGGCCCCTGCCCTCCAAAAAGCTCTGGATGTTTTCGGCGGGGGCTGCGTACTCCCCTGCCGGGCGTCCGGCGGCGTAGGCTTTGGCTTCCAGCTCCCGCTGGAAGGCGATGGCCCTGCGCGGGTCGCCGTCAAAATCCGCGCCGCCCACGCTCACCACCACCGCCGCGTTGGCGTTTTTGCCGTCCCGGGCGTGGTAGCTCATGCCGTTGGTCACAACGCGGCCCTTCTCACTGGCGGAAGCCACCACCTGCCCGCCGGGGCACATGCAAAAGGTGTACACGCACCGCGCCCCCACATGCTGGGAGAGCTGGTACTCGCCCCGGGGCAGGGCCGGGTGACCCGCCGCCTCGTGATAAAGGCTCTTTTCGATCTCGCTTTGCAGGTGCTCGGCCCGGAAACCCACGCTGAAGGGCTTGCACTCCAGCACAAGGCCGCTGTCCATCAGCATCCCGAAGGTATCCCGTGCCGAGTGCCCCACCGCAAAGACCAGCGCCTCGCAGGGGAACGCCCCGGCCGTGGTCAGGATGCTCGTCAGGCGGCCGTTTTTCCGTTCCAGACCCGTGAGGGCGGTGTGGAAGTGCACCTCGCCCCCCAGCGCTTCGATCTCCTTGCGGATGGAGGTGATGACCCCCCGCAGCAGGTCGGTGCCCACATGGGGCTTCTGCTTCCAGGCGATCTCCTCCGGGGCTCCGTGCTGCAGAAACACCTCGGTGACAAAGCCGCACAGCTCATCCCCGATGCGGGTGGTGAGCTTGCCGTCCGAGAAGGTGCCCGCGCCCCCCTCGCCGAACTGGATGTTTGCGTTTTCATCCAGCTCGCCGGTGGCGGAAAAATGTTCCACGGCCTTCACCCGCTCGTCCAGCGCCGGGCCGCGCTCCCGCACGATGGGCCGATACCCCTGCCGGGCCAGCAGCAGCGCGGCAAACAGGCCCGCAGGCCCCAGCCCGCAGACGATGGGGCGGTGGGCCAGAGGCTCGGTGCCGCTCTGGACGGAAAAATCGGTCTTTTGCGGCACGGCGCACCCGGGGTGCTTTGCAAACGCGGCCTCATCGGCCTCATTTTTCAGGGTGACGGCCACGGTGTACACCAGTTTGGGCTGGCCGTGGCGGGCGTCCACCGAGAGCCGGGCAACGCCCAGATGGCCGACCTTCCCCTGGGGGATGCGGGCGGTGCGGAGCGCTTTTTCAAAGGCCTGGGGTTCCCCCGCAGAGAGGGGCAGGCGGATATCGCGGACAAGTATCATTGCAAGTTCCTAACTGCTTCGCCCTCTTCGTCTCAGCTCCCCTTTTGGGGGAGCTGCCGCCGCAGGCGGCTGAGAAGGCGAGCTCTTTTAATTGCTTTCGATTTTGCACTGCACCACGTAGCTGCCCAGGGCAAAGATCTTGCCGTTGGCGGGCACATAGAGGCGGCAGGCGATGTTTTGCTGGCCGATGGCCACCGAGAAATCGTCGGCGTCGATCTCAATGACCACCTGCTCGGGGGTAAGGGCCTCCAAAGAGCCCACCGGGCCGCAGAGGGTCACGTTCATCAGCCGCTCGGTCTCCACCGTCAGCTGGTAGCTGGCAGGCAGATTGATCACCTGCACACAGCTGGAAGGCAGGTTCAGGGTCTTGGTTTCCAGCTTGGAGCTGTCGAAGCTGACCGTGATGTTTTCCAGATTGTCCAGCAGGTGGATGCCCGTCGGCAGCTCAATGGGCATCTCGTACACCTTGTTCAGCGCAAAGGTAGACAGATCGATGGTGCCCACCGAGAGGGCGGACAGCTTGTTGATCTGGGACTCCGGACCTGCCACGTTGAGGGTCTTTTTGCTCAGCGCGTAGGACAGCACCGACGAATCGAAATCCCGCGGTGCGTTGATGAAATTGACGTCCACCGGCAGGGTGGCCACCTTGTACACCTGCAGGGTAACGTCCACGCTCTCTTCGTCAAGGGTGGTATACTCAAACTTCACCTCGCTGCCGCTGCGGGTGTAAAAGCGCAGGGCAGTGTTCAGGGTCACCGGCTCGGTCAGGTCGCCTTTGTGGGCCACCTCGGCGGTGCAGGTCTCCACCTGGCTCAGCTCGGTGCTGGGGCCGGAGAGGGTGACCGTCTCCTTGGAGACGTCGGTGCCATAGAGGATGTAGCCATCGGCGATGGTGAGGTAGTTGGTGGTGACGGTGATGGGCAGGGTCTTTTCCTCCACCACGTCAAATACCACATCCACCGTGTTGTCGCCTCCGTCGATGGAGACGGACACGCCGGTGAGCAGGCTGCTCTGGCTGCGCACCTGGAGCCGCAGGGTCTTTTCCCCGCTGCCCCGCACGCTGGACCAGTCCGGGTAGACCACAAAATCGGAAGCCTGCAGGCCGCCGATGGTGTAGCCGTCGCCCGAAAGCTTCAGGTTGACGAACTTTTCCGGCGCAGAGACGATGCTCAGGCCCCGGGAGGTGTAAGCGGAGGAATCGTAGGTGAAATCCACCGGCACATTGGAGAGGGTCTTGGTGGTGCCGGGCTGGACGACGATGGTGACGGCCATCCAGGCGACGATGGCTCCCACCACGGCCAGCAGCAGGCGGATGCGGCGGTCGCTGAGCCAATCCCGCTTCACGGCGGGCTTGGTGCCGTCGGTATTCTTGGGCGCAGTGCTCATTGCGGGTCCTCCTCCTTCTGGTTCACCCAGTTCAGCAGTTGTTTGGCGCGGTATTTCCAGCTGCTGGTGTCGATCTTTTCGCTGGCGGTCTCCTTGGGGATCATCTCATCCACCAGCCGGGTGTAAAGGGTCTGGCGGTCAAAGTGGCGGATCAGGACGCCGTTTTTGGCCATGGAGATGATGCCCGTCTCCTCGCTGACCACGATGGCAATGGCGTCGGAGTTTTCGGCAATGCCCAGGCAGGCGCGGTGGCGGGTGCCCATATCCTTGCCCAGATCCAGGTTGTTGGAAAGGGGCAGCACACAGCCCGCCGCCTTGATGCGGCCGTTTTCAATGATGGCCGCACCGTCGTGCAGGGGGGTGCCCTCGTAGAAGATGGTGCCCAGCACCTCCAGATTGACGGCACTGTTGACGGGGGTGCCGGTGCGGACGATCTCCGAAAGGTTCGTATGCCGTTCCAGCACGATCAGCGCACCGGTCTTGGTCTCCGAGAAGCGCTCCGCCGCATCGCAGATGGCGATGATGGCGCTCCGCCAGGCTCCCTTCAGGCTGGGGTCGTTGTATCGGCCCTTGACGTTGAAGAGCTTGGCCGTCCACTGGTCGGTCTGGCCCATCCGCTCCAGTGCGCGCCGGATCTCCGGCTGGAACAGCACCACCAGCGTCAGCAGGCCGACTTGCAGCAGCGAATTGAGCAGCCAGGTGACGGTGCGCATATTGAGGATGTTGGCTACCAGATAGACGACCAGCACGATCAGCGCACCCTTGGCCAGCTGCCCGGCCCGGGTGCGGTTGACGATGCCCAGCAGCTGGTAGATGAGGAAGGCAATGACCAGGATATCCAGTAAATCTACCAGCTTGAAGGTCTGAAAATTGGCTACGATCGAGTTCAGAGTCATCGGACGCACACTCCCGTTTCTCTTGGTTTACAGCGTTTCGAGGAGGGCGACGGCGTGGGCCGCAATGCCCAGTCCCTCGCCGGTAAAGCCCAGATGCTCCTCGGTGGTGGCCTTGACGCTCACTGCGTCCACGTCCATCCCAAAGGCGTCCGCCAGCTTCTGGCGCATGGCGGGGATGTAAGAGGCTAGCTTGGGCTTCTGGCACAGCAGGGTGGCGTCAATGTTCCCGATGCGGTAGCCGTGCTCTTTGATGATCTCGGCCACCCGGCGGGCCAGCACGAGGCTGTCTGCCCCCTCATACTCTTTGGCCGTATCGGGGAAATGCTGGCCGATATCGCCCAGGGCTGCTGCCCCCAGCACCGCGTCCATCACGGCGTGGGCCAGCACGTCGGCGTCGGAGTGGCCCAGCAGGCCCTTCTCGTACGGCACTTCCACGCCGCCCAAAATCAGCTTGCGGCCCTCCACCAGACGGTGAACATCGTAACCATGACCAATACGCATTTTCGTTTCCTCTTTCTGTTCGGGGCGCGGGAGGTCTTCCCGCGTCGTGATCTTCAAATTGGCGTAATCGCCCTGCGTCAGTTCCACCGGGCGGCCCGTCAGTTCAAACAGGCTGCAATCGTCGGTGACAAGGCGGGCTTTTTCCGCATCCAGCTCAGCCAGTGCGGCCAGATATTCGGCCCGGTCAAAGCACTGGGGCGTCTGCACCGCGTACAGGGTGCTGCGGTCGGGGGTGGTGCTCACCCGGCAGTGGGCGGGCACGGTCTTGCCATCGCCCCGCACCGCCTGCTTGATGGTGTCCTTCACGGGCACGGCGGGGGCGGCGGCCCCGCAGCGGGCGGCGGCTTCCATCACGGCTTTCATCACAGCCTCGCTCACAAAGGGGCGGGCCGCATCGTGGATGGCCACCAGCCTGCCGCCGGCTGCCAGCACGCCGTTTTTGGCGCTCTCGGCCCGGGTGGCCCCGCCCCGCACCACCTGCACGGGCTTGGGGCAGTGCTTTGCCTGCTCTTCGAGATATGCTTCGTTCTTTCCTGCCACCAGGATCAGCTCCCCCACCAGCGGGCAGGAGACAAATGCCCGGATGCTGCGCTGCAGCACCGTCTCTCCGCCGAGGTCAAAGCTCAGCTTATCAAACCCCATCCGGGTGGAAGAACCTGCCGCCAGCAAAACGGCCGTTACCTGCTGTTCCATTTGTAACACCTACTCCGTTCTCCGCCGCGCCGTGTTTGGGGCGCAGAGCGATAACTATACATTGAATATTATAGCGTAACAGGCCGCAAACTGCAACTGTTTCGGCCCATCAAAAAGGCCCCTGTGCAGGGCTTTTCGCACTGTACAGGGGCAGAAAGATCTGGGATAAAATTTTCTTGCGGCGCTTCTTATTTCAGGATGGGCTCAATGGCAGCGGCCAGCACGTCCTTCTGGGCCTGTGCCTCGGCCAGATCCTTGCCCAGGGTGGTAAAGTAGGTCTTGATCTTGGGCTCGGTGCCGGAGGGGCGCACCACCACGGTGGCACCGTTGTCCAGCGTGTAGATCAGGACATTGGCGGCGGGCAGGCCGGTCTCCTCGGGCTTTTTGTAGTCGGTGCACTTGACCACCTTGTGGCCGCCGATCTCGGTGAGGGGCTCGTCGCGCAGCTTCTGCATGATGGAAGCCATCTTCTCCATGCCGGTCAGGCCGGGGAACTCAAAGCTGTCCACCTTGTTCAGGTAACGGCCGTATTCCTTGTAGATCTCTTCCAGACGCTGCTTGATGGAGGAGCCGATGCTGCGGTAGTAGGCGGCCATCTCGCAGATGA
>RKCM01000081.1 GCA_014858325.1 Oscillospiraceae bacterium
GGACGGCGTCGAGAAGAAGTACGTCGAGGAAGTCGGCAGCATGAACATCATGTTCAAGATCGACGGCAAGGTCTACACCGCCGCCACCGTCGGCACCGTTCTGCCCGGCGTCACCCGCCGCAGCTGCATCGAGCTGCTCAAGGATTGGGGCTACGAGGTCGTCGAGGGCAAGATCGCCATTGCCGATATCATGGCCGCTGCCCGCGAGGGCAAGCTGGAGGAGGTCTTCGGCACCGGCACCGCTGCCGTCGTCTCCCCCGTCAAGGAGCTGGTCTGGAAGGGCGAGCACGCTTACATCGGCGAGGGCAAGATCGGTCCCGTCACCCAGAAGCTGTACGACACCATGACCGGGATGCAGTGGGGCAAGATCCCCGACAACAAGGGCTGGATCGTCCCCGTTGCCAAGAAGTACTAAGCGATCTCCGATTCTCTCCGTTCAGAATTTTTGCAAGCGCCGCCAGGTTGATCCCCCGGCGGCGCTTGCCGTATCCGGCGGCGTTGGTTGCAATTCCACGCGCTTGGTGCTACACTAAAATCAGCTTATCAAGAACGCGAGGGAACTGGAATATGATCAAAAAATGGACCATCCGCTATCCGGCGGTCAACGGCGAGGAAGACCGCCGCATGTATGTCTATCTGCCCACCATGTACGAGGCAGACCCCGACCGTCGCTACCCGGTGCTTTATATGTTCGACGGCCAGAACGTCTTCTTTGACGCAGACGCCACCTACGGCAAAAGCTGGGGCATGGCCGATTATCTCGATTACACCGATACGCCCCTCATCGTGGCGGCCATCGAGTGCAACGCCGGGCCCAACAACGAGCGGCTGGTGGAGTATTCGCCCTATCGCTTCGACGACCCCACCTACGGCCACTTCGACGGCCGGGGCCGCGAGACCCTCGACTGGTTCGTCCGGGAGCTCAAGCCAACCATCGACGCCAATTTCCGCACCCAGCCGGACCGCGGCCACACCTTCATCGGCGGCAGCTCCATGGGCGGCCTGATGAGCCTGTACGCCCTGCTGGCCTACAACGACATTTTTGGCCGGGCGGCGGCCCTCTCCCCGTCCCTCTGGGTGGCCCCGGCGGCGCTGATGAACCTCACCGCCCGCACCAAGCTCGCCCCCGGCACGGTCCTGTATATGGACTATGGCTCCCAGGAGATGGGCAACCACGAGGGGATGCGGAAGGGCTTTGGCGAGATGTGCAATAAGATCTTCGCCCGGGGTATCCACCTCACCGCCCGCATCGTGCCCGGCGGCACCCACAGCGAGGCCAGCTGGGAAAAGCAGCTGCCCTTTGTGTTCCATACGCTGATGTATGGGTTGGAAGAGTAACTCCCTCAGGGAGGGAGCCTTTAAGCCTCCCTCCTTGAGGGAGGTGGCACGGCGTGAGCCGTGACGGAAGGAGTTCTTCAATAATGGAGGTACTACCATGGAAATGCAGTATTTTAAGGATTACAGCCCCGCCCTTGGCCGGGAGATGGAGTGCAAGGTGTACGGCCACGCCGGCCGCCCCATGCTGTACATCCCCTGCCAGGATGGCCGCTTCTTCGATTTTGAGGATTTCCACATGGCCGAGACGCTGGCCCCGTGGATCGAGTCCGGGCAGGTAATGGTCCTCTCCATCGATACGCTGGACAAGGAGACCTGGTCCGACACGCAGGGCGACCCCTATTGGCGCATCCGCCGCTACGAGCAGTGGCTCCACTACATCGTGGACGAAGCCGTGCCGAAGGTGCAGCAGATGGCCCGGGAACGCAACGGCTGGGACGGCACCCCCGGCGTCATCGCCTTTGGCTGCAGTCTGGGCGCCACCCACGCCGTCAACCTGTACCTCCGCCGCCCGGACGTCTTCGACGGCTGTCTGGCCCTCAGCGGCATCTACACTGCCGCCTACGGCTTCGGCAATTATATGGACGAGCTGGTGTATCTCAACTCCCCGGTGGATTACATGGCCAATTTCCCGGAGGATCACCCCTACATGGAGCTGTACCGCAGCAAAAAGGCCGTGATTTGCTGCGGCCAGGGCGATTGGGAGCAGCCCGCCACCACCTGGTATCTCAAGCGTATCTTCGAGGCCAAGCACATCCCCATCTGGGTGGATCTGTGGGGCCACGACGTCAAGCACGATTGGGATTGGTGGTATAAGCAGGCAGCTTATTATATGCCGTATATTTTGGGGGAACAGTAAACAGGGAACTCCCCCAGTCTGCTTCGCAGACAGCCCCCTCATGGAGGGGGCCTTGCAAAAGTTCTCCGCAACGGAAAAAGGCTCCCTCCCAGAGGGAGCTGGCACGGCGTAAGCCGTGACGGAGGGAGTTTTTATAGAGGAAAGAGGAATCAAAAACACACCATGCAAAACTTTATTTTCATTTCACCCAACTTCCCCACGAACTACTGGCAGTTCTGCCGGGAGCTGAAAAACAATGGCCTGAACGTTCTGGGCATCGGCGACCAGCCCTATGAGGAGCTGAAGCCCGAGCTGAAGGACAGCCTGAACGAATACTATAAGGTCGGCAGCCTTGAGAATTACGACGAGGTCTACCGCGCCGTGGCCTTCTTCATCTTCAAGTATGGCCGCATCGACTGGCTGGAGTCCAACAATGAATACTGGCTGGAGCGCGACGCCGCCCTCCGTACCGATTTCCACATCACCTCCGGCTTTCAGACCTCCGATATGCCCCGCATCAAGTATAAGAGCAAGATGAAGGAGTATTATCGGAAGGCGGGCATCGCCACCGCCCGCTACCACATGGTGGACGATTTTGCGGGCTGCAAAGCGTTCATCGACGAGGTGGGCTACCCGGTGGTGGTCAAGCCCGACAACGGCGTGGGCGCGTCCGATACCCACAAGCTTTCCAACGACGAGGAGCTGAAGAAGTTCCTCACCGATAAGGCGGCTGAGCACCCCGATGTCTCCTACATCATGGAGGAATTCGTCCGGGCCGAGGTGAACAGCTACGACGCCATCATCGACGGCAGCGGCAACCCCATCTTTGAGGCGGGCAACGTCAGCCCCGTCTCCATCATGGACATCGTCAACGACAACGACAACTCCATCTACTACATCATCAAGGACCTGCCCGAGGATACCCGCGCCGCCGGCCGTGCCGCTGTCAAGAGCTTTGGCGTCAAGAGCCGCTTTGTCCACTTCGAGTTCTTCCGCATGACGGAGGACCAGGCCGGCATGGGCAAAAAGGGCCAGATCGTAGCGCTGGAAGTCAACATGCGCCCCTGCGGCGGCTTTACCCCCGATATGATCGACTTTGCCCGCTCCACCAACGTCTATAAGATCTGGGCCGATATGATTGCCTTCGGCGGCACCGATCTGCCCGTGGGCGAGCACTACTACTGCGCCTTTGCGGGCCGCCGCGACGGCAAGCACTTCACCTACAGCCATGAGCAGATCATGCAGAAGTACCAGAAGAACGTGAAGATGGTGGACCGCATCCCCGACGCCCTCTCCGGCGCCATGGGCAACCAGATGTACGTCGCCAACTTCTCCACCCGCGAGGGGATGAAGCAGTTCTACTCCGACGTGCTGGCCGTCACTGACCCCATCAACGCCAAGGTGCAGAAAGAGCTGGCCGAGGTGCTGGCACTGGGCGAGCCCGAGACCACCACCGCCGTGGCGGCCAAGCCCGAGCTGAAGCCCGCCGTCAAGCCCACTGCTGCTGTGGCGGAGACCAAAACCAAAGCCGTCGCAGAAACGAAGACCAAGGCGGTCACGGAAGTCCCCACCCGGGCCGTGGCCGAGACCCCGACCAGGGCTGTCGCCACCCAGCCCACCAAAGCTGTGGCCCCGACGCCCACCAAGGCCGTTACCAAATCCACCCGCCGCAAAGGCAAGCACTAAATGCAAAAAATCAGCCGTCCGCACTGCATTTGCCAGCCGGGCGGCTGATTTTGTTTGTCCCTGTCCGCAGAATGTGCTATACTGTGCACATAGATGAAAGAACGAGGTAACGACCGATGAAAATTCCCGCAAACGGCTTTACGCACGCCGGCAAGTTCCACGCGGACGACGTGTTTGCCACCGCGCTTTTACAGATCCTCCGCCCGGACATCAAGATCACCCGCGGCTTCGATGTGCCGGACGATTTCGACGGCATCGTCTACGATATCGGCTTTGGGATGTTCGACCATCATCAGGAGCCCCGGGAGTACCGCGCCAACGGCGTGCCCTACGCAGCCTTCGGCCTGCTGTGGCGGGTGCTGGGCCCGGGCCTTGTGGGCGAGCGGCAGGCCCGCCTCATCGATGAGAACTTCATCCAGCCGCTGGACCTGAACGACAACACCGGCGAGCAGAACAGCCTGTGCGACGCGGTGGGCTTCTTCAACCCGGTGTGGGACTCCAAGGAGGACTCGGACACCTGCTTCTTCCAGGCGGTGGCCGTGGCAAAGCAGATCCTGGAGCACCAGATCGACAGCGCCAACGCCGTCAACCGGGCCGATGAGAAGGTGCAGCAGGCCTACAAAAACTCCCGGGACGGCATCGTGGTGCTGCCCTGCTACCTGCCCTGGAAAAACGGTCTGTACAAGACCGACGCCCTCTTCGTGGTCTATCCCAGCCAGCGCGGCGGGTGGAGCGCCCAGTGCGTCACCGACCACAAGACCAAGCGCCCCAAGCTCCCCTTCCCCCAGTCCTGGGCGGGCCAGCCCCCGGAGGTCATCGAGCAGAAGAGCGGCATCGAGGGCATCCGCTTCTGCCACGCCAGCCGCTTCCTCATCACGGCCAAGGATAAGGAGACGGCCCTTGCCGCCTGCCGGCAGGTGCTGAAAAACAACGGAAGGATCTGAGCCATGGCCATGGAACAAGCCGAAGAAAAAGCCTTTGTGTATATGGTGCGCTGCGCGGGCGGCCAGCTCTACACCGGCTGGACCAACGACCCGGCCCGCCGCCTGCACGCCCACAAAAGCGGCACGGGGGCCAAGTGCACCCGGGCGCTGGGGGCAAAGCAGCTGGCCTATCTGGAAGCGTGCGCGGATAAGTCCGCCGCCCTGCGCCGGGAAGCCGCCCTGAAGAAGCTGCCCAAGGCCCAAAAGGAGGCCCTCTGTGCGGCGTGGGCCGAGCAGAACCTTCCCCGCCTGTCCGTCGCTTCCAAGGCCGACGCAAAAGAGATCCTGGACATCTACAACTGGTACGTCCTGCACCACACGGCCACCTTCCAGATCACGCCCTCCACGCTGGAAGAGTACGAGCGGTGGGTGGAAGACACCAATGCGCTCATCCCCCTCCTGCTGGCCCGGGACGCCGAAGGCCGCCTGCTGGGTTACGCCTGCGCCCACCGCTACCACCCCCGGGAGGCCTACGATTGGGATGTGGAGAGCACCATCTACTGTGCCCCAGACGCCCGGGGCCGCGGCGTGGGCGATGTGCTCTACGCCGCCTTGCTGGACGTGCTGGACGCCATGGGCTACTGGAACGTCTACGCCCTTGTGGCGGACCCCAACCCCGCCAGCGAGCGCATCCACGAAAAACTCGGCTTTACCTGCGTGGGCCGGGAGCCCCACACCGCCTACAAGTTCGGCTGGGTCGGCCTTTCCACCTGGTGGCTGCCCCTTCGCAAAGGCAATGCCGCCCCGGAGAAGACCCACCCCCTCCCCGCCGGGCAGCTTGCCGCAATTTTGAAAAAGTATAGCGCATAACCCTCTCAGTCATCGCTCCGCGATGCCAGCTCCCCCGAAGGGGGAGCCTCTGGCGAAGAGGTTTTGCTTCAGCAGAAAACAAGGGCCCTGCTCTCTGATGCTTGACGATTCGGAGTCGTCCAATCAGGGAACAGGGCCCATTTGTGTTTGAAGCCGCAGGCGAGGAGACGAAACTTACCCGGCCTGCCAAGGGCTCCCCCTTCGGGGGAGCTGGCGCGAAGCGCCTGAGAGGGTTATTTTACTTTCTGCCATGCGCGGTACACCTGCCCGGTAGTGACAGAATCCGTCGGGGCGAAGGTGCCGTCCTTGCGGGCTTTGAACAAGCCTTGCTCGGTGGCCCAGCGGGCGGCAGTCTGTACGTCCGGGTCGGCGACGTCCGGGAAGACGTAGCTGGCCGCGCTGGCCTCGGGCTGGCCCGCCGTGTTCCAGAGCAGCAGTGCCAGCTGCTGGCGGTTGGTGGGAATGGCTGTACCTTCGGGCAGGTGGGCATTCAGGTATACCTGCGAGAAAATGTTGTACCCCTGCCATACCACAAGGCCGGTGAGCACCGCGCCGCCCGTGACGGCCGCCGCCGTCATCAGGAAGGAGTCGTCCTGCGGGGCGTCCTCTTCTGGCATACGGTACTTGGCGGTGAGGGTCAGGTTGTGGGCGGGCATGGTAAAGGTGGTTTCGTGGGCCATCTTATCAAAGCCCGTTTTCGCCAGTTCGTCGGCCAAAGCGGTATCGCCGTTGTTCACATCCCAATGGCTGAACACCATCTCGCCCTGCGTTTCATCGAGAAGTTTCAGGGTGATTTTTTCGCCTGCCGTCAAGGCAACTTCAGAATCCAGAATATCGCCGCGCTCATTTCTGGCTTCGCCGCCCTCGACGATAACGGTGTAATAATCGGGCTCTTCTGGTTTGGGTTCCAGTGTAACGGTGCCGTCTGCTTCTTTCGAGGGGTCAATGTGATACACGGTGCCATCTTCCAGAGTGACGCTCAGGTTGGTGGGCTGGCCGCCAAAGTGGAACGAATCAACAGGCTCATCCAACGTGACGGTATCATTGCCCAGTGTGATGGTTTTGATTTTGCCAAGCTCAGCCGGAGACGACACTGTATGGACGCCGCTCACCCGAGTGCCAACAAACACGCCGCCTTCAATTTTTTGGTTGGCGGCGACAGTGCCTAAGAAAATACCGCCTTGGATGGTGCCTGCCGCATCGAAAGCAGAAGAAACCATTCCATAGAACACGCCGCCTGTAATGATGCCGGCATTTTCGACTTGGCACTTGACGGGATTGGGGCCGACAGAACCTCTGAAGCCAGATTTCAGGCAGAGCTTCTGCTCACTAGGAACAGGAACGTAGAACCAGTCATCACTGACATAAAAACCGAAGAGACCTTGCGTCATATTAGAGATATCGGGCATACCATCGGACGTGATGACCAGCGGGACAGGTTTCTCAAGTTGAGTGTGAGAACCTTGGTTGACCATAACTGACGTTACGGTGTATACCGTTCCATCATCCAGCGTCAGCTTCAAATCGCTGTCAAGCGTGCCGACGATGTACAAGTTTTCGGTATCCATTGCAACTTCTTTTTTGCTGCCGACGTTCAGTTTGGTGATTCTGCCGTGGTTGATGACATGGATGGTGTGCTCGTTGGGGATTTCGGGGTCATTCGCAAAAATATTCCAGCCCTCAAGGGTACAAGAGCTGAAACCGTGGATAGCATACGAGGAATTCGTGAAGATGCAGTTCTTAACGGTAGCGGAAGCACTCTTGCTCGTTGTAATACTAAGATAGTTGAGAACACAATTTGTAACAGAAACACCAGCGGAATCGGCGATAACCTTCGCTTTTGTTGCCGTTGTGTTGGAGAGGGCGGCATTATAAAGAACAATTTCGCAATCAGAAGAAAGAGAGCTTCCTAGCGAAAAATCGAATCGTGAAGTACTGAAATTGATATTGCCGTTAGCTGCTGTATCAACACCCAAATATAGAATCTGGCTTGTGCGGTGTCTATAGTAGTTCCAGCCATTACCCGAAACGCTTTCGTTGTTTTGGTTCTGCGTTTTGTCAGATACGTTATAGGGAATACCGTCTGCGTTGATGCGCAAATCGGAGTTCACGGTGCCCGCTTCATCGCCTGCAAACGCCGCCGTAGGCACCATGGCCACCATCATGGCGACGGCGAGAAGGAGGCTGAGTAGTCGTTTTTTCATAGAGTCCTCGCTTTCATAAGATTTCTGACAAAGAAATCATGGCAAAAAAAAGGTATATCGTCCAAAAACAAGAATAACATGAACAAATCGAATTTGCAATAAAATTGGAACATCCTACAAAAAACTTTGGAGATATGCCGAAAGATGGGGGTGTTCCGGGACGGCGTAAGAGCGCGGGAACGGAAACGGTGCGGGCGGCGGAGCATATATACGTCTGAATTGCATAAAAATAGAATATATTTATAAAATACTGTATAAACATACAATCTGCCCGAAATACCGCGGCAGATGCGGGCAAGGTTTGTTGCTTTTCCGAATTGACGGAAAATGCGCATGGCGTATAATAAAAGCGTACTCAAACAAGCGAGCGAACGAGTCGCCCGGGAGGGATGCCCGGTGCGGAAAAACAAAAGTGTAGCATGAAAATAAAGGAGCCATTATCATGAAAAAGGAAAACATCAAAAAAGTCGTTCTGGCTTACTCCGGCGGTCTGGATACCTCCATCATCATTCCCTGGCTGAAAGAAAACTATAACAACTGCGAAGTCGTCGCCGTTTCCGGCGATGTGGGCCAGGGCACCGAGCTGGACGGCCTGGAGGAAAAGGCCAAGAAGACCGGCGCTTCCAAGCTGTACGTTCTGGACCTGAAGAAGGACTTTGTGGAGAACTACATCTTCCCCACCCTGAAGTTCGGCGCAAAATACGAGGATTACCTGCTGGGCACCAGCTTCGCCCGCCCCTGCATCGCCAAGGCTCTGGCGGACATCGCCATCAAAGAAGGCGCCGACGCCATCTGCCACGGCTGCACCGGCAAGGGCAACGATCAGGTGCGTTTTGAGCTGACCCTCAAGGCCCTCTGCCCCGATATGGCCATCATCGCTCCCTGGCGTGAGTGGGACATCAAGAGCCGCGACGAGGAGATCGACTACGCCGAGGCCCACAACATCCCCCTGAAGATCAACCGTGAGACCAACTACTCCAAGGATAAGAACCTGTGGCACCTGAGCCACGAGGGCCTCGATCTGGAGAACCCCGCCAACGAGCCCCAGTACAATAAGCCCGGCTTCCTGGAGCTGGGCGTCAGCCCTGAGCAGGCTCCCGACACCCCCACCTATGTGACCATCCACTTTGAAAAGGGCATCCCCACCGCCGTGGACGGCAAGGAGATGGGCGCTGTGGAGCTGGTGGAGTACCTGAACAAGCTGGGCGGCGCCAACGGCATCGGCCTGCTGGACATCGTGGAGAACCGTCTGGTGGGTATGAAGAGCCGCGGCGTGTACGAGACTCCCGGCGGTGCCATCCTGTACAAGGCCATCAACGTGCTGGAGACCATCACGCTGGATAAGGAGAGCTCTCACTTCAAGGCCCAGCTGGCCCAGAAGTACGCCGACATCGTCTACAACGGCCAGTGGTTTACCCCGCTGCGTGAGGCTCTGGACGCCTTTGCCGACAGCCTGGAGAAGACCGTCACCGGCGATGTTAAGCTCAAGCTCTACAAGGGCAACATGATCAACGCGGGCGTCACCTCTCCGTTCACCCTGTACGACGAGCAGACCGCTTCCTTCGGCGAGGATGATGATTACAACCAGGCAGATTCCGCCGGCTTCATCAACCTGTTCGGCCTGTCCATCAAGGAGCGCGCAAAGCTCTCCAAGAACTGGCCCGAAGTGAAGTAATCGGTTTTAACATCTTCCCTTTCGTGTGTTTTTACACTTTCACACGGAAGTTTCATCCAACCGGCATCGTTGCCGGCGGCACCGCCGCAGGAGCGTTTTCCCCTGCGGCGGCTTTGCCGTTTATAGAAGAAATAAAATGAGCGGCAAAAACTCCTTCCGTCACCTTCGGTGACACCTCCCTCAAAGAGGGAGGCTTTTACCAGCTGACCGTAACGTTAAGGCTCCCTCCCAGAGGGAGCTGGCACGGCGTCAGCCGTGACTGAGGGAGTGAATAGGGCGAGCCGCCTATCAGTAAAGGATAAAACTATGGCAGAACAACTCTGGAAGGGCCGCTTCTCCAAGGCGGTCGATTCGCGCGTCAACGATTTCAACTCCTCCATCCGCTTCGACCAGCGGATGATCGCCCAGGATATGCGGGGCAGCGGCGTCCATGCCGCCATGCTGGCAAAGCAAGGCATCATCTCCGAGAAGGATTGCGAAGACATCCTCTCCGGCCTCGCTTCCATCGCCGACGATCTGGCCTCCGGGGCATTGGAAATCGACCCCAATGCCGAGGACGTCCACACCTTTGTGGAGCAGACCCTC
>RKCM01000208.1 GCA_014858325.1 Oscillospiraceae bacterium
TAGCTCACGTCCATCAGCTTCCACAGGTCCTTGACGGTGGCCACGATCTTGTCCACGTACTCCTTGGGGGTCACGCCGGCGTCGGCGGCCTTGTCCTGGATCTTCTGGCCGTGCTCGTCGGTGCCGGTCAGGAACATGACGTCATAGCCCTGCATCCGCTTGAACCGGGCCAGCGCGTCGCAGGCCACGGTGGTGTAGCTGTGGCCGATGTGCAGCTTGTCGCTGGGGTAGTAGATGGGGGTCGTGATATAAAAGGTCTTGTGCTCACTCATGGGATTATTTCTCTTCCTTTCTCTCGCGGTAACAAAAAAGCCCCCGCCCTGCCGGAAGACCCGGCCAAGGACGAGAGCCATTGCTTTCGTAGTACCTCTTTATAATACGCAAAAAGAACGGGTTTGTCAATATCCAGCGTGAATGCGAGGGGAGTTTTCGAAGCTTAAACCTCAAAATCCATGCAGGTGCGGGTCTTGAAGTAGGGCCGCACCTTGGTGGTGGCCACAGCTACGTGCTCCGGGTGGACGGCATAGCCCTTCAGGGCCTCAAAGCTTTCCAGCGTGGTGTCCAGCATCACGTCGGCGTTGGAAGTGGGCAGGCCGTTGGTGTGCACGTGCACCTCCAAAAGGCCCGGCACCTTGCCGATGAGCCCTTCCAGCCCCTCTTTGATGCCCGCCTTGACGGTCTCCTTTTCGGCGTCGGAAAGCTCGTCCTTGAGCTGCCACAGAATGATGTGTTTGACCATGAGATCGTTCCTCCTATGCGTTCTTGTTTTTACTGAAAAAGACCTCCAGCTCAAAACTGGAGGCCTTTCGTTATGCCGGTGGTGGGGGTCGAACCCACACGTGTTATTAGCACAAGGGATTTTGAGTCCCCCTCGTCTGCCATTCCGACACACCGGCGCGGATTGATAACAGATGTATTATATCGTATCTTGCCCGCAAAATCAAGAAAAACTTTTTGGGGCGGCTCTGCTTTTGGAAAAGAAGGAAGCGCGCACAGAAAAAAGCAGCCTCTGCCCCAAAGCAGAAGCTGCCGATGAAAACAAAGGATCAGTTGAGCTTTTTGCCGAAGAACTCCACCTCTTTGCCGATAAAGCCCATCAGCTCGTCGAACTGGTCGGGCGTCAGGCTCTGAGCGCCGTCGCACTTGGCCTTGGCGGGGTTGTTGTGCACCTCGATCATGAGGCCGTCGGCCCCGGCGGCCACAGCGGCCTTGGCCAGCTGGGGCACCATCCAGGCGTGGCCGCAGGCGTGGCTGGGGTCCACCACCACGGGCAGATGGGTCATCTTGTGCAGCATCACCACGCCCGCGAGGTCGAGGGTGTTGCGCATGCTGGTCTCAAAGGTGCGGATGCCCCGCTCGCAGAGGATGACGTTCTCGTTGCCCTCGGCCATGATGTACTCGGCGCTCATCACGAACTCTTCCAGCGTGTTGGCCAGGCCGCGCTTGAGCAGCACCGGCTTTTTCTGGCGGCCAACAGCCTTCAGCAGTTCAAAGTTCTGCATATTGCGGGCACCCACCTGGATGAGGTCCACGTTCTCGAACAGGGGCAGGTGCTCGGTGTTCATGATCTCGGTCACGATGGGGGAGCCGGTGGCCCGGCGGGCCAGCTTCAGCAGGTCCAGCCCTTCGCTCCGCATCCCCTGGAAGGAGTAGGGGGAGGTGCGGGGCTTGAACGCGCCGCCCCGCAGCAGGGAAGCCCCTGCGGCCTTCACCCGCTGGGCACAGTAGGTGATCTGCTCCTCGCTCTCGATGCTGCAGGGGCCCGCAATGACGGCAAAGTTGCCGCCGCCGATCTTCACGCCCTCCACGTCGATGACGCTGTCGTCCGGGTGGAACTTGCGGTTGGCTTTTTTATAAGGTTCGCTCACGCGGCGGCAGGTTTCCACCACGGGGTTTGCCAGCACCCAGCTCTCGGCAATGGCCTTGGTGTCGCCAATGAGGCCCAGAATGTGGGTATCGCTGCCCTTGGAGTCGTTGATCTGCAGGCCCATGCCCTCCAGCTCGCGGCAGAACTCATGCACCTGCACCTCGGGGGCGTCCTGTTTCAATACAATGATCATAGCGGTTTCTCCTTATCCATTTCCCAAAGCGATCTGATTTATTTTCATGAAGTTTAGTTTCCTGAAGTGTGAGCTTATGATATCACTTCATGAAACTGAAGTCAAGAGGGGCTTTGATATTTTTTGCAAAAGTGGTAAAATAGGCTCAGAATGGGAGGGGATATATTATGGGAAAAGAAGCCAAAACCAACGCCATGCGCATTTTGGAGCGCGCAAAAGTGCCCTATACGGCCCACGAGTACGCCCACGAGGAGGGTGTGGCTGTGGACGGTGTGACCGTTGCCGCCAGCATGGGTGAGGACCCGGCCTGCGTGTATAAAACACTGGTGACGCAGGGGGCCAGCAAAAACTATTTCGTCTTTGTCATCCCGGTGGCAGCGGAGCTGGACCTGAAAGCCGCCGCCCGCAGCGTCAAGGAGAAAAGCGTCGCTATGATCCACGTTGCCGATATCAACAAGGTCACGGGCTATGTCCGCGGCGGCTGCAGCCCCGTGGGGATGAAAAAACAGTATACCACCGTTTTTGATGAGAGCGTGCTGCAGCAGGAGAAGGTCTACGTCTCCGGCGGCCGCATCGGCACGCAGGTCTGCTGCGCCCCGGCGGACCTGATCCGGGCAGCGCGTGCGACTACGGCAAAGATTATTTTCTAATGGGAGAGGCAGAAAGCGCAGCTTGGCTCCCCTTCCC
This sequence comes from Oscillospiraceae bacterium, assembly GCA_014858325.1. Taxonomy (GTDB): domain Bacteria; phylum Bacillota; class Clostridia; order Oscillospirales; family Ruminococcaceae; genus Faecalibacterium. The sequence goes on from RKCM01000208.1 coordinate 2,748, forward strand.
AGGGAAGCTGTCGAGCGAATGCGAGACGGAGAAGTTTTATAAAATTCATAATTCCGATAAGTCGTACTTAAAAAGAAAATGAATGTCGAAACTGCACAAAATTTTTGAAAGTTTTTTGGCAGATGAGAACACAAAGGAGAATTTGCCGAAACGCTCTTTGCAAAGTGTTTTTTTTGCCGTAAACTGTACTTGTAAGACGCACGCCGCGCCCCAAACGGGCGGTGTGCGCCGGGAGCAAAGCAGCCGGGAACAATGAGGTTTGAGCGGAGGACGAGCGGAATGCGGAATGCAGGGCATACGGTCAGCTGCCACGGGGGCAACTGCCACAACCAGATGCGCCTGGGCCTCGGTGTAACTTCCTGTCAGGGCGCTTTGTACCAGTTGCAGAAATAAAAGGCCGTGGTGTAGGTGCATCACAGCCTTTTTTGTTTTGCCGGGTCACGAGAAAGAGAGGTTGGAGTACAGATGATTCGTAAAGTTGCAGTGATCATGGGTTCGGACAGCGATTGGCCGGTGGTAAAAGGGGCCTGCGCCCAGTTGAAGGCGCTGGGCATCCCCTTTGAGGCCCACATCCTTTCCGCCCACCGCACGCCCGCCGAGGCCGCCGCGTTTGCCAAGGGCGCAAAGGCCAACGGCTTCGGCGTCATCCTCTGCGCTGCCGGTATGGCCGCCCATCTGGCCGGTGCCTTTGCGGCCAACACCACCCTGCCGGTCATCGGCATCCCCATGAAGGGCGGCGCAATGGATGGCCTGGACGCTCTGCTGGCCACGGTGCAGATGCCCAGCGGCATCCCGGTGGCCACCGTGGCCCTCAACGGTGCCAAAAATGCCGCCTGGCTGGCTGCCGAGATCCTCGCCCTCGGCGATGAGGCACTGGCCGCAAAGCTGGAGGCTGAGCGCACGGCCATGGCCGCGCAGATCGCCGCCAAGGAAGAAAAACTGCAGAAAGAGATCGAGGAACTGTAATGTCTGATTTTGCATATCCGCTGCACGAAGAATGCGGCGTTTTCGGCATCTATGACCGCGCCGGTACCGAGGACGTGGCCGCTGCCGCCTACTCCGCCCTGTATGCGCTGCAGCACCGCGGGCAGGAGAGCTGCGGCATCGCCGTCAACGACGACGGCGTCATTCAGGGCCACCGCGATCTGGGTCTGGTCAACGAGGTCTTCACCCCGGCGGTGCTGGGCAGCCTGGCAGACCCCAACGCCCACATGGCCACCGGCCACGTCCGCTACGCCACCTCCGGCAGCCGGGTGCGGGCCAACGCCCAGCCCATGATCGTCCGCCACGGCCGGGGCACCATGGCCCTGTGCCACAACGGAAACCTGACCAATGCGCTGGAGCTCCGCCGCCAGCTGGAAAACGAGGGCGCCATCTTCCACGGCTCCTCCGATACCGAGGTCATCTGCTACCTCATCACCCGCAACCGCCTGCGGATGGGCAGCATCGAGATCGCCATCAGCAAGACCATGGATGTGCTGGAGGGCGCTTACAGCCTGGTGGTCATGTCGGCCACCAAGCTCATCGCCGTCCGCGACCCCCGGGGCTACCGCCCCCTGTGCATCGGCACCCTGCCCGGCGGCGGCTATGTCTTCGCCAGCGAGAGCTGCGCGCTGGACGCCGTGGGCGCAACCCTGCTGCGGGACGTGGAGCCCGGCGAGATCGTCATTGCCGACGCCAAGACCGGCGAGCTGCGCAGCATCAAGGATCACTGCGGCCGCCCGGACACCCAGATGTGCGTGTTCGAGTTCATCTACTTCTCCCGCCCGGACAGCGTCATCGAGGGCTGCTCGGTGCATGAGGCCCGCAAGCAGGCCGGCCGTTTCCTCGCACAGGAGCACCCCGTGCAGGCCGATGTGGTCATCGGCGTGCCGGATTCCGGCCTGGACGCCGCCCTCGGCTATTCCGAGGCCAGCGGCATCCCCTACGGCATCGGCTTCATCAAAAACAAATACATCGGCCGCACCTTCATTCAGGGCAGCCAGAAGCAGCGCGAGAACAGCGTCCGCATCAAGCTGAACGTCGTGTCCAGCACCGTCAAGGGCAAGCGGGTGGTCCTTGTGGACGATTCCATCGTCCGCGGCACCACCTCCGCCCGCATCATCAAGCTGCTGCGGGATGCAGGCGCTACCGAGGTCCACTTCATGGTCTCCGCACCGCCCTTCAAATACCCCTGCTACTTCGGCACCGACATCCCGGACCAGAAGCTGCTGGTGGCCACCGGCCGCACCGTGGACCAGATCAACGAGGTCATCGGGGCCGACACGCTGGGCTACCTGTCCACCGAGCATGTCGTCCAGCTGGCCAAAGGAGCCAAATGTAAGTTCTGCACCGCCTGCTTCACCGGCGAGTACGCCGTCAAGCCGGAAGAGGTGCTTTCCACCGATATCCACGAACGCCACCTCAACGATCGTCCCAAGGACGCCAAAAAGTTAGGAGAGTAAAGTTATGGAAAAGAGCTATTCGGAAAGCTACGCAGCAGCCGGTGTGGACATCACCGCTGGTTATAAGTCCGTCGAACTGATGAAGCAGTACGTCGCCCGCACCATGAACGAGCATTGCATCGGGGGCTTGGGCGGCTTTGGCGGCCTGTTTGAGCTGGATTGCACCGGCTACCAGCACCCTGTCCTCATCTCCGGCACCGATGGCGTGGGCACCAAGCTGAAGGTGGCCATGATTATGGACAAGCACGATACCATCGGCATCGACTGCGTGGCCATGTGCGTCAACGACGTCATCTGTGCGGGTGCCAAGCCCCTGGTCTTCCTCGATTACATCGCCTGCGGCCGCAACATCCCCGAGAAGATCGCCGAGATCGTCAAGGGCGTGGCCGAGGGCTGCGTGCAGGCGGATTGCTCTCTGGTGGGCGGCGAGACGGCCGAGCACCCGGGCATGATGCCGGAGGAGGAGTACGATCTGGCCGGTTTCACCGTGGGCGTCGTGGATAAGGAGAAGATCCTGAGCAACGAGAGCATGAAGCCCGGCGACGTCATTCTGGCCCTGCCCTCCACCGGCGTCCACTCCAACGGCTTCTCGCTGGTGCGCAAGGTCTTTGATATCGACAACGACCCCGACGTGCTGAAGACTGCCCCCGCAGAGCTGGGTGGTAAGACCCTGGGCGAGGCCCTGCTGGCCCCCACCAAGATCTACGTCAAGCCTGTGCTCAAGGTGCTGGAGGAAGTGGACGTCAAGGGCATCTCCCACATCACCGGCGGCGGCTTCTATGAGAACATCCCCCGCAGCCTGAAGAAGGGCTGCTGCGCCCGCATCAAAAAAGAGGACGTCCGCACCCCGGCCCTCTTCCACCTGATGCAGAAGGTGGGCAACATCTCCGAGCACGATATGTTCAACACCTTCAACATGGGCGTGGGCATGGTGCTCACCGTCCCCGCCGAGCAGGCCGACAAGGCACTGGCCATCCTCCATGCGAATGGTGAGCCCGAGGCTTACCGTCTGGGCGTCATCGCAGAAGGGGACGGTGTAGAGCTGTGCTGAACATTGCAGTGCTCGTCTCCGGCGGCGGCACCAACCTGCAGGCCCTGCTGGACAGCGAGGCCCGGGGTGAGAACCCCAACGGGAAAATCACCCTGGTGGTAGCCTCCAAGCCCGGCGTCTACGCGCTGGAACGCGCCGCCAAGGCAGGCGTGGAAGGCGTCGTCGTCCGCCGCAAGGATTACGCAAACAGCGAAGACTTTGACGCAGCGTTGCTCGAAACGCTCAAAAGCCACCACATCGACCTCGTGGTCCTGGCGGGCTTTTTGTCGGTTCTGGGGCCCAGCGTCATCGCGGCCTATCCCCGCCGCATCCTGAACGTCCACCCCGCCCTCATCCCGTCCTTCTGCGGGCCGGGAATGTACGGCCTGCGCCCCCACGAGGCCGCTCTGGCCCGGGGCTGCAAGGTGACGGGTGCCACCGTCCACTTCGTCAACGAGGAATGCGACGGCGGGCCCATCCTGCTGCAGAAAGCCGTGGACATCCTCCCCGGCGACACCCCTGAGGTGCTGCAGAAGCGGGTGATGGAACAGGCCGAGTGGAAGCTGCTGCCCAAAGCCGTTTCGATGATTTGCAATGGAGAGATTGAGTGAAAACTCCTTCCGTCACGCCTGACGGCGTGCCACCTCCCTCAAGGAGGGAGGCAAGGCTCCCTCTCCGAGGGGGCTGTCGCCGCAGGCGACTGGAGGAGTTCCGTAATAGGAGAATTTGACATGGAAAAGATCGACCTGAACGAGTATCTGGCTTCCAACGAGTACCCGGGCCGCGGCATCGCCGTTGCAAAAGCCCCGGACGGCCGCCAGATGTTCATCGGCTACTTTATCATGGGCCGCAGCGAGAACAGCCGCAACCGCGTGTTCGACCCCGTGCCCGAGCGCGGCGGCATCTGCACCATCGCAGCCGACCCGGCAAAGCTGGAGGACCCCAGCCTCATCATCTATAACCCCGTGCTGACCCTGGGCAAGACCCACATCGTCACCAACGGCGACCAGACCGATACCATCTACGACGGCATGAGCCGCGGCAAGAGCTTTGCCGACAGCCTGCGCACCCGCACCTTTGAGCCGGACGGCCCCAACTACACCCCCCGGATCTCCGCGGTGGTGTACGAGGACGGCAGCTACCAGATGAGCATCCTCAAATCCGCCGACGGCAACGGAGAGAGCGTTCAGCGCTATTTCTTCGATTATCCTCAGCCCGTGGCAGGCGAGGGCCACTTCATCAGCACCTACAAGCACAACGGCAGCCCCATCCCCAGCTTTGAGGGCGAGCCCCTCCGCTTTGCCTGCCCCCGCACCATCGGCGATTTTGCTACCGATCTGTGGACCAGCCTGAACAATGACAACAAGGTCAGCCTCTTCGCCCGGGTCATCGACCTGGAAACGGGCGAATCCGGCGATATGATCTTCAACAAATACGACGCCGTCTGCAGCGATCTGGACGACCCCGAGGAGCCCGCGCTGCTGCCCGAGGAGCTGGAGCTGCTGAAGCAGACCGACGCCAAAGATGAATTCTAACCCAAAAGAACAACCGAGAAAACAGGAGGATGCACCATGAACGAATTGGCACTGAAGTACGGCTGCAACCCCAACCAGAAGCCCAGCCGCATTTATATGGAAGATGGCTCCGATCTGCCCGTCACCGTGCTGAACGGCAAGCCCGGCTACATCAATTTTCTGGACGCCCTCAACTCCATCCAGCTGGTGAAGGAGCTGAAAGAGGCCTGCGGCCTGCCCGCTGCGGCTTCCTTTAAGCACGTCTCCCCGGCTGGCGCGGCCCTGGGCCTGCCCCTGACCGATGTGGAGCGGAAAATGTACCACATCGCTTCGGATTTTGAGCTCTCCCCGCTGGCCTGTGCCTACGCCCGGGCCCGTGGTGCGGACCGCATGTCTTCTTTTGGCGACTGGATCGCCCTGTCCGAGGTCTGCGATGTGCCCACCGCCAAGCTCATCCAGCACGAAGTCTCCGACGGCATCATCGCCCCGGGCTACGAGCCGGAGGCCCTGGCCATCCTGTCCGGCAAGAAAAAGGGCGGCTACAATGTGGTGGCCATCGACCCCAACTACAAGCCCAACCCCGTGGAGCACAAGCAGGTGTACGGCATCACCTTTGAGCAGGGCCGCAACGAGCTGGCCATCAACGCCGACACCATGCTGAACAACTGGGTCACCGAGAACAAGACCGTCACCGAGGAGCAGAAGCGCGATCTGGTGCTGGCCCTCATCACCCTGAAATACACCCAGTCCAACAGCGTCTGCTACGCCTACGGCGGCCAGACCATCGGCGTGGGCGCCGGCCAGCAAAGCCGCATCCACTGCACCCGTCTGGCGGGCCAGAAGGCCGACAACTGGCAGCTGCGCCACATGGACAAGGTGCTGGAGCTGCCCTTCCGCGACGATGTGGCCAAGCCCAACCGCGACAACGCCATCGACGTTTACATCGGCGATACCCCGGAGGACGTCATCGGCGACGATGTGTGGGCCGAGACCTTTACCCGCCAGCCGGAGCCTCTGACCGCTGCCGAAAAGAAGGAGTACCTGAGCCATGTCACCGGCGTGTGCCTGGGTTCCGACGCCTTCTTCCCCTTTGGCGATAACATCGAGCGGGCCCGCCGCTCCGGCGTCACCGCCATCGTCCAGCCCGGCGGCTCCATCCGCGACCAGCAGGTCATCGACACCTGCAACAAGTACGGCATCGCCATGGCTTTCTGCGGCATCCGGCTGTTCCATCACTAAGAGGTATAAAAAATGAGCAAGAAAATCTTAGTCGTCGGCGGCGGCGGCCGCGAGCACGCCATCATCAAGGCCCTGAAAAAGAGCCCGGAGTGCGGCGAGGTCTGGTGCGCCCCCGGCAATGGCGGCATTGGCTATGACGCCAAGTGCAAAAACATCAAGGCCACCGATGTGGATACCATGGTGGGCTTTGCAGTGGAAGAAAAGTTCGATTACGTGGTGGTGGCGCAGGACGACCCGCTGGCCCTTGGCATGGTGGACGCGCTGGCCGCTGCCGGCATCCCGGCCTTCGGCCCCGATAAAGCCGCGGCCCGCATCGAGGCCTCCAAGGTCTTCTCCAAGGACCTGATGAAAAAATACGGCATCCCCACCGCCAAGTACGAGACCTTTGACGACCCCGCCAAGGTCATGGATTACATCCGGGCCGAGGGCAAGTACCCGGTGGTCATCAAGGCCGACGGTCTGGCACTGGGCAAGGGCGTGCTCATCTGCGAAAACGAGCAGCAGGCTGCGGACGGCGTGAAGGAGATCATGCTGGATAAGAAATTCGGCGCATCCGGCAACCATGTGGTGGTGGAGGAATTCCTCACCGGCCCCGAGGTCAGTGTGCTGAGCTTTACGGACGGCAAGGTGGTCAAGCCCATGGTGTCCAGCATGGACCACAAGCGTGCCAACGACCACGACACCGGCCTGAACACCGGCGGCATGGGCACCATTGCTCCCAACCCCTACTACACCCCGGAAGTGGCCGCTGAGTGCATGGAGAAAATTTTCCTGCCCACCATCAAGGCCATGAACGCCGAGGGCTGCCCCTTCAAGGGCTGCCTGTACTTCGGCCTGATGCTCACCCCGGACGGCCCCAAGGTCATCGAGTACAACTGCCGCTTCGGCGATCCCGAGACCCAGGTGGTGCTGCCTCTGCTGGAGAGTGACCTGCTGAAGATCATGGCTGCCTGCACCGAGGGCACACTGGCCGATACCGAGGTCAATTTCTCCGAGGGCGCGGCCTGCTGTGTCATTCTGGCCTCCGGCGGCTACCCGGTGTCCTATGAAAAGGGCAAGCCCATTTCCGGCCTGACCAACGGCCAGCTGGAAGGGGAGAGCAGCATCACAGTCTACCACTCC
>RKCM01000099.1 GCA_014858325.1 Oscillospiraceae bacterium
CCCGGACGGCAAGCACAACGTCATTGCCCTGATGGCCGACCAGAAGGGCAACATCCCCAAGGGCGGCACCATGCGTCTGGGCAAGTACCCCTGCACCGTGGCCCCCGGCACCAAGATGGCCGAGTGCTACGGCCAGAGCGAGATCTGGGAGCGCCACCGCCACCGCTACGAGTTCAACAACGAGTTCCGGGAGGAGATGGAGGCCAAGGGCCTCGTGATCTCCGGCACCAGCCCCGATGGCCGCTTGGTGGAGACCGTGGAGCTGCCCGGCCGCGCGTTCCATCTGGGTGCTCAGTTCCACCCCGAGTTCAAGAGCCGCCCCAACCGCGCCCATCCCCTCTTCAAGGGATTCATCGCTGCGGCCCTCAAGTTCCGCTCTAGCGCACAGCGCAGTTTGATGCATCTGTAACCCTCTCAGGCGCTTCGCGCCAGCTCCCCCGAAGGGGGAGCCCTTGGCAGAACGGTCCACTTTCTTAGAAACGAGCAAGGCCCACTATGCGAAACTGCACAGTGGGCCTTGCTTTTTTATCGCTTACAGCGTTTTACTTCTTCTTAGCAGGGGTCTTCTTGGTGGAAGCAGCCTTACGGGCAGCGCGGCTGGGCTTCTTGGCGGCAGGCTTCTTAGCCGGGGCCTTGGCAGCGGCCTTGGGAGCCTCTGCAGGGGCTTTGGCGGCGGCGGGAGCCTCGGTCTTTGCCTCAACGGCAGCGGGCTCTGCGGGCTTCTCCACAGCCTTCTCGGCGGGCTTTTCCTCCACGGCTGCAACGGGCTCGGCTGCCTTGGCGGGTTCTGCCTTCACGGCTTCGGCGGCTTTGGGCTCTTCGGTCTTGGCGGCGCGCTTGGCGCGGTCCTTCACCTCAGCGATGGTCCACAGCTGGTCGTCACCCGGGGTCTCCTGCCAGATCTGCAGGATGGCACCCTCGGCGGTGCCCATGCCCACGGTGTCGATGCACTTGCCGCCGGCCCAGTGGGAGCGCAGGCGGACGGTGCCCGCCGGGGTAGGCTCCACGGTCCACATCTGCGAGGTGCCGCCCACATCCTCCCACAGGTGGAGCCAGGTGCCGTTGGCGGTGCCGGTCATCATCAGGTCGATGAGCTTGCCGTTGGCGCGGTTGCGGATGCGGTAGACACCGTCGCCCTCCCGGACGAAGGCCCATTCCTGCTCGGGCTTGTGCTCGTACTTGCCCAGGCGGATATCGCCGCCCTCTTTGGTTTCCACAGCCTGGATGACGCTGCCGGTCTTGGCGGCAATGGTATAGAAGCTTTCCGCCGCAATGACGGTCTGTGCAACAGATTTCATAATGTTTTCCCTCCGTATGTTTTGTTTGCTCTTCTCGGTTTTACTAAATGATACCACAAACCGTGATTTTTCACAAGGATTTCGCGATTTATTCAGCACATTTTCCAAAAAGCGTCCGTATTTTCAGGGTTTTGGCATTTTTCGGGCTATGAAACGGGCCCTCTCGACATTTTGGAAAGATTGCGCTATACTGAAAAGAAACGTCTTTGCCAAAAGTGAGGTTTCCTATGTCATCCGCAGCCCAGACCGAAGAGCGCAGTGCAGCGCAGTTCCGCAAAATGACCCAGACCCCGGTGCCGAAGCTCATCCTGAGCCTTGCGGCCCCCACCATCCTCAGCATGCTCATCACCAGCATCTACAACCTGGCCGATACCTTTTTCGTAGGGCAGCTGTCCACCAGCGCATCGGGCGCAGTGGGCGTGGTCTCCAGCCTGATGGCCATCATCCAGGCGCTGGGCTTTATGCTGGGCCACGGTGCCGGCGGCATCATCAGCCGCAGCCTGGGCAGCCAGGATACCCACGCCGCCACAAAATTTGCCTCCACCAGCTTTTTCACAGCGCTGGCTTTCGGCATCGTTCTGGCCCTGTGCGGCCTTGCCACCCTGCCCGATTTCATGATGCTGCTGGGCAGCACCGAGACGATCCTGCCCCACGCCTGCGCCTATGCGCGGCCCATTCTGTGCGCTGCGCCGGTGATGATCTCCAGTCTGGTGATGAACAACATCCTCCGCTACGAGGGCAAGGCCAGCTTTGCCATGATCGGCCTGGTCACGGGCGGCTTGCTGAACATCGCGCTGGACCCGGTGCTCATCTTCGGGTTCGGCATGGGCACCGGCGGCGCGGGCCTTGCCACGGCCCTGAGCCAGTGCGTCAGCTTTGGCATCCTGCTTTCCATGTTCTTGCGGGGCCGCACCGTCAGCCAGTTCAAGATCACAGCCATCACCCGCAGCGGGCGGGATTTTGCCCAAATCCTTTTCAACGGCGCCCCCAGCTTTGGCCGACAGGGCCTGAACAGCATCGGCAGCATGCTGCTGAACATTGCCGCCCGCGGCTACGGCGACGCCGCCGTGGCCGGCATGAGCATCGTCTCCCGCATCTTCCAGTTCACGCTGTCCGTGGCCATTGGTGTGGGGCAGGGCCTGCAGCCCGTGGCGGCCTTCAACTACGGAGCCATGAAATACCGCCGGGTGCGGCAGGCAGGCATCTTCACCATCGCTACAGCCTTCTGCCTCGTCTGCGTGCTGGACGGCCTGTGCTGGTTCGACAGTGAAGCGCTCATCCGGCTGTTCCGCGACGACCCCCTCGTCACCGCCGTGGCGCTGCCCGCACTGCGCTACCAGTGTCTGGCCATGTTCCTGCAGCCCTTCATCATGGTGACGAACATGATGTTCCAGAGCATCGGCAAATCCGGCCGAGCGACCTTTCTGGCCTGCTGCCGTCAGGGCTTCTGCTTCATCCCGCTGATCCTGACGCTGCCCCGCATCTGGGGCCTGACGGGCGTGGAGCTCTGCCAGCCCATTGCGGACGTCCTCACCTTCTGCATCTCGGTGCCGTTTCTGGTGGTGTTCCTCCACCAGCTGGGAGAGAGCGAAGAATGACGATCCCTCTCAGTCAAAGCCTGACGGCTTTGCCAGCTCCCCCAAAGGGGGAGCTTTTTTACTGTAATGAAACTGTAATCTCCCGCTGCAATTGCGGATGCCTCTGGCTCGTATTATAATAGAATTGGAAAGGATTTCCCGTTACGATATGAGGTACCGCCTATGAAAACGACACGATCCCGCCTGCGCCGCACCGCTGCCTGTCTGGTGCTGGCAGGCGCATTGCTCAGCGGCTGCTCCCTGCTGCCAGCCGCTTCTCCCCGCAAAGACCCCGCTGCCGCACAGCCCCAGCCCAGCGACGCCTCCGCCGCCCTCAACGACGGCAAGCTGCGGATGCTGTACGGCTCGCAGGGGACGATGGTCCTCTGCGGCAGCACCGTGCTGCACGAGGCCGCCAGCGATGAGACGCTCACCCTGCTGCCTGACACCCTGACGGGGGAGGCGGCCTATTACTGGCGCAGCTGGGCCGACAACACCCTGCCCTCGGGCCGCCGCAGCGCCCTCTACGACACCGCCGGGGCCGAGGTGCTGGCCTTTGAGGAAGAGTACAATGCCACCCTGACGGGAAACGATCTGATTTTGACGACGCTGCCCTATCTGGAATTTGGAGCCGACCGCCCCATGCGGCCCGAGGACTGCCGGGTGATCGACCTGACCACGAAGCAGGACATCCCGACGCCCGAGAACGCCCAGCAGTGTGCCGTGGCGGGGGATCTGTTTGCCTTTACCTGCTACGATTACCCCGACGAGTGGACCAAGGGCGAGTACGACCCCGACCCATACCTGAACACGCGCCTTGTGCTGCAGAACAAAGACGGCATTGTGCTGCGGGAGGAAGACCGCTGCCGGGCCACCGGCTTTTCCGCCAGCGACACCAACAGCATCCCCACCGAGTGGCTGATGCTGGACCAGTACACGGATGGCTTCCTGCCCAGCAGCTCCACCCTCTGGAACCCTGCCACCGGGGAGGAGCTGGAGGGCTTTGACCAGGTGTGCGGCAACGGCACGGCCAGCTTCAAAAATGAAGACGGCAGCTACCGTCTGGTAGACCTCGTCAGCACCGAACAGAGCCAGACGCTCTGCGAGTTCGACCGCTCCATCAGCTACTACGTCCCCGGAGCCGCCATCTGCTGGCAGGCCGGGCGAGACTTCCGCTATCAGTTCCACGACCTGAACACCGGCGAGGTGAAGGGCGTGTACAATGTGGACGCCAACGACGGCCAGCTGGCCGTTTATACCACCGACGGCATCCTCCGCGTCTACGACCGCACCACCGGGGCGCTGCTGACCGACCTGAACGTGGAACCCGTAGAAAATCAGGATTCCGCGCAGGTGTGGGCCGTGGGGGAGGATTACGTCCTGCTCATGCTGTATCCGGCGGGGGAAGCCGCCCAGCCCGCCATCCGGCTTTATCATTCCAAGGGCCTGGTGCGGCAGATCGAGCTCCCCGCTTCCACGCCAGACGGCTACGTTTACTTTGCTCCCCTGAGCCTCGCGGACGGCCACGCCTATTTCCGCTACGGCTACGAGGGCCCCAACAATACGACCCTCTACGATGTGCTGGACGAAAGCGGCCATGCCGTCGTCAAGGGGCTGGCCACCTGCTACAGCTACTACCCCACCGGCTCCAACGCCCTGCCCGATGGAGCCTTTGCGGCCCGCAAAGGCTTCTGCTCCGGCTGGATGCTGCCCACGGGGGAATGGCTCTACAGCCGCAGCATCTTCTCCACCGCCACCGACGAATCCGACATCAACACGCTCATCTGAGATCGGAGGTTTTCTGTGATGAAACAAGTTATGATTTCCCGCCGCGCTTTCCTGCTGGGGCTGGGGGCGGTTTCCTCGGCAGCGCTGCTCTCCGCCTGCAATGATACCAACGCTCCCGTTGATTTGGGGCCCGCGCCCTCCCAGCCCGATTCCGAGCCTGCGGGCAGCGCCGCTGCCAGCGAAGTGGTCCGTGAGCCCATCCTCACACCGAGCGAGTTTCCCATCACCGACGGCAGCACGGCCTGCATCCCGCTCATTGCGCAGATCATGGCCGACACCACCGGCATGGACCTGGAAACGGCCCGAAGCTGTGTGAACACCAACACCACGGCCTGGGCCTGGCGGAACCTGAGCCTTTACGGCGGCAACGAGGGCGACGCCACCAAGCTCATCATCGCCTACGAGGCCCCGGCCTCCGTGAAGGAGGAGATGGCCGCAGAGGGCGACCCGCTGGACCAGAAAGCCATTGGCCGGGACGCGCTGGTGTTCATCGTGAACGACGACAACCCCATGCAAAGCCTCTCCCAACAGCAGATCAAAGACATCTATGCGGGCAAGATTACCAACTGGAAGGAGGTGGGCGGAGCCGACAGCCCCATCGTGGCCTTCCAGCGGGGCGAGGACTCCGGCAGCCAGACGCTATTCCAGAAGCTGCTGATCCAGGGCGGCGAGCTGATGGAAGCCCCCACCGAGCTGGCCCCCACGGAAATGGGCGGGCTGGTGGACCGCATTGCCGAGTTCAACCACTCGGCCAACGCCATCGGTTTTTCCGTCTATTACTACATCTCGGAGATGTACTCCAAGCCCGGCCTGCGGCTGCTGGCCGTGGACGGCGTGCTCCCCACCAACGAGAGCATCGCGGACCAGCGCTATCCGCTGTGCAACGCGTTTTACGCCGCCGTCCGGCAGGACTCCGCCGAGGGCACGCCGGAGCGCAAGGTGTACGACTGGCTTTCCACCGATGCGGGCCGCGCCTGCATTGTAAAATCCGGCTACGTGGCCGCAACGTAAGGCTTTTGCCCCCTTTTGCTCCTTCCTTTGCCGGGAGGAGCATTTTTTACGCTTTGTTCATTGACTGAACTTAGATTCTTTGCTAAAATAAACACGAAGAAGTTGACAAGTTTTTCCGCACTTTGCCGGAAAAGCCCCGTTTTTACGAGCCGAAAGGAGCGCCCGTATCCATGCAGCAAGAACATACCACCTCCCACGTCGAAAGCGCCAACCGCACCGCTCTGCGCAATTTCATCATCCAGTCCTCTACCCTGCTTGAAATTTTACTCTCGGGCCTCGTGCTCATCGGCCTGCTGCTCAGCATCGTGCCGCTGCTGCAGTGGATGCCCGGCCTGCTGGTGGACGGCAACGAAGTTGAGATCCGCACCTTTTTGGAGCGGGCGCTGGACATCGTCATCGGCATCGAGTTCATCAAGATGCTGGCCAAGCACAGCCCCGGCTCCAGCCTGGAGGTGCTGCTGTACGCCATCGCCCGCCACATGGTCATCGGCCACGAGTCGGCCTTTGAGAACCTGCTGAGCGTAGGTGCCATCGCCCTCATCTTCATCGTCCGCAAATTTTTTTTCGTGCCCGCGTTCGGCGCACACCTGCCGGATGGACACCCGGCCCCCGATCTGACGCCCCGCCAGAGCGGCATCCCCGCTGAGGAGTTCCGCGAGCGGCTGCGCCAGCGCATCCACGCTTCAGACCTTTCCTCTGCGGAGAGCGACGAGGTGGACGAGTACGACGACTACACCGATGCTGCCGAGGAAGACGATTTTACCGAGTATGTCACCTTCCCCGCATCGAAAGCCAAAACCGAATGATGCATAAAAAATCCCCCGCAGCCGTAAAAAGCTGCGGGGGATTTTTTCGCCCTCTCAGGCGCTTTATTTGTTTTTCTTTTTGCCGAAGAACCGATACTCTTTTCCATCGCGGATGCGCTGGATGTTGGTGCGGTGCATATAGATCACAAGGCCGCCCATGATGGCTGCCCCCGCCACACAGACGACGAGATCGCCGACCGAAAGGCCCTGGTAGAGGCCGTAGCAGAGGGTGAGCACCGGGTAGAGGGCCGCCATGGTGATGCTGCCCAGCGACACCATGCCGGTGGGCAGCAGGCAGGCCAGAAAGATGACGAACAGAAACGGGATGAGGATGGGCTGGATGGCCAGGATGGCACCGCCCGCCACCAGAACGCCCTTGCCGCCCTTGAAGCCGAAATAGAGGGGCTTCAGGTGGCCGATGACGGCCAGGATGGCCGTGAGATAGACGCCCAGATAAGGCGAAACGCTGCCGCCTGCGGGCAGAAAGCCGAAGAGCCAGCGGCCGATGCAGACCGCCAGCACGCCCTTGAGCACATCGCCCAGGGCCGTAAGGGCAGCGGCCTTTTTGCCAAAGGTGCGCAGCATATTGGTCATGCCTGCGCCGCCGCTGCCGTAGCGGCGGACGTCGTCATGGTAAAGATACTTGCTGACCAGGATGCCCGTGTCGATGCTGCCCAGCAGGTAGGCCTGCGCAGCGGCAGCCAGAACGATCAGAACTGTCGTCATAAGACGTGCCTCCTCCCCTTATACGTCCTTGGCGCGGACGTCGCCCGCACCGCGCTCCCGGATGACCAGACGGATGGGGGTGTGCTCCAGGCCGAAGTTTTCCCGGATCTGGTTGATGAGGTAGCGCTGATAGCTGAAATGGAACAGGTGCTTGGCGTTGACGAATGCCACGAACGTGGGCGGGCGGGTGGAAGCCTGGGTCAGGTAGAAGATCTTGAGGCGGCGGCCCTTGTCGCTGGGCGGCTGCATCCGGGCGGTGGCGCGGGCCAGCATCTCGTTCAGCACGCCGGTGGGCACACGAGCGCCGTTCTGGGCGTCCACATCCCGGATCAGCTGCATCAGCTTGTTGACGTTGTAGCCGGTCTGGGCCGAGATGAAGATGATGGGCGCGTACCCCATAAAGCTGAAGCACTCGGCATAGCCCTTGCGCTGCAGCTCCATGGTGTTGGTCTCCTTGCCCTCCACGGCGTCCCACTTGTTGACGACGATGATGCAGGCCTTGCCCTGCTCGTGGGCGTAGCCAGCCACCTTGCTGTCCTGCTCGGTGAAGCCGACGGTGGCGTCCACCAGGATGAGGGCTACACGGCTGCGCTCCACCGCAGCCAGCGCCCGGACAACCATATACCGCTCCAGCCCATCGGTGATGTTGCTGCGCTTGCGCAGGCCGGCGGTATCGGTAAAGATGAACTTGCCGTAGGCGTTGTCCACGGGGGTATCGATGGCGTCGCGGGTGGTACCGGCCTCATTGGCCACGATCATGCGGTTCTCACCCAGGATGCGGTTGGTGAGGCTGGATTTGCCCACGTTGGGGCGGCCGATGATGGCGACGGGGATGCGGTCCTCCTCCACGACGGTCTCGCTGAAATCCAGATGGGCGCAGACGGCGTCCAGCAGATCGCCGGTGCCGTGGCCGTGGACGGAAGAAATGGGCATCACTTCGTCAAAGCCAAGGTTGTAGAACTCGTACAGCTCCATGGGGGTCTCGCCCACGTTATCGCACTTGTTGACGGCCAGAATGATGGGCTTATGGCTGCGGCGGAGCATGTGGGCCACTTCCTCATCGGCAGCGGTCAGGCCGTTGCGCACGTCCACCACCATGATGATGCAGTCGGCGGTGTCGATGGCGATCTCGGCCTGCTGGCGCATGTGGGCCAGAATGCCCTCAGTGGCCTTGGGCTCAATGCCGCCGGTGTCCACCAGCATAAACTCGTGGCCGCTCCACTCGCAGTTGGCAAAAATGCGGTCCCGGGTGATGCCCGGGGTATCCTCCACGATGGCCAGACGCTGGCCGCAGAGTTTGTTGAACAGGGTGGATTTGCCCACGTTGGGGCGGCCCACCACCGCTACGATCGGTTTGCTCATGGGGTTCCTCCTTTTCTTCTTCGGGTGATGTGCAGGCCGCTGCGAAGCAGAGCTTTGGCCTCCTCGCCGCCGGAAGTCGGCAGCACTTCCACTTTCACGCCGAGGCGCCGGCCCAGCTGCTCCGTGGTGATATCGTCCAGAAACGTGTCCTTCTCCTCCCGCAGCATGACGGCGGGCACCCCCAGCGTGCCGCTGGTGAGCTTGCCCTCACACTGCCGGATGATGTCGGTGGCGGTGACAAGGCCCGCCACGCCGACGTTGCCGCCAAAAAATCGGTTCTGGATGGGGTGCACCCGCACCTCGATCATGGGGTACTGGCGGTGCAGCTCGTCCATCATCCGCTGGATGAGGGGCGCGGCCATGGTGCCGGTGACGACATCCAGCTGTTTGGTGCCGTAAATGCGGTGGGGCTTTTCCAGCTCGGCCAGAAACTCGTCCTCGAACAGGCGCATCATGCCCACGCCGTTTTCCAGCTGGTCGAAGTCTTCGTAGAACGCCGTGGGCGGGATGGGACGGCCCGCTTTGAGGTACCACTCATCGCTGGGGTAAATGATCCGTTTGCCGTGGCGGCGAAAGCACTCGTCGCCAAACTCCTCCAGAATATCGATGACAGCGGCGCTGGTCTGGGCGTCGTAGGGCACCTGCGGGTAGAGGTTTTTGCGGTAATCGGTGACGCCGCAGGGCACAGCGGCGATGCTCTGCACCATGGGGGTCAGCTCCAGCAGGTCGCTCAGGGTGCGGCGCAGCTCGTCGCCGTCGTTGACGCCCCGGCAGAGCACCAGCTGGCAATTGACGGCAATGCCGCCCTCTACAAGGCGGGGCAGGTACTGGAGCACCTCGCCCGCCCGCTTGTTGGCCAGCATCCGCACCCGGAGCTGGGGGTTGGTGGTGTGGACCGAAATGTTGATGGGCGAGATGTGCATTTTGATGATGCGGTCGATCTCGTGGTCCTGCATATTGGTCATGGTGATGTAGTTGCCGAACAGGAAGCTCAGCCGCTCGTCATCGTCCTTAAAATAAAGGCTTTCCCGCATCCCCGGGGGGAGCTGGTCGATGAAGCAGAACATGCAGTGGTTGGAGCAGGAGTGCTTGGCATCTCCCAGATAGGTGGAAAAATCGCACCCGAAGGGCCCGCGCGCGGGGCGGGTGACGTCCCACTCGCGGATGCCGTCCGCCACCTTCGCCTTCAGATGAAAGCAGTGGCTGTCGGTATAAAAATCGTAGTCCAGCGTATCGTTCAGCTCGTTGCCGTCCACGCTGAGCAGCTCGTCGCCTGCGGCCAGGCCCAGAGCCTCCGCCTCGCTGCCCGCGTCCACGCGGTCGATTTTAATAGACACGTTCACTTCACCTGCTTTCCGGTAGGTTCTTCCTCAAACAACAAGAAGGGGAAGGCATTGCGCCCTCCCCTTCTGTACATAACACCAATGTGCCACCAATTCTGCGCAAATTAGCCCTTCTTGATGACTTCCTCGCCCTT
>RKCM01000116.1 GCA_014858325.1 Oscillospiraceae bacterium
CAGTGTCGGTGGGCTGTGCGCCGTTGGCGATCCATGCCTTGGCCTTCTCGGCGTCGATCTTCACCTCAGAGGGCTCCTTGTTGGGATCGTAGGTGCCGATCTCCTCGATGAAGCGGCCGTCGCGGGGGAAGCGGCTGTCAGCAACAACAACACGATAGAAGGGAGCCTTCTTGGCGCCAACGCGGCGCAGACGAATCTTAACTGCCATGGTAATATCCTCCAATGATTGTTTTGATGTATGTTTTATATCTGTACAAACCCGGCTGGGGTCTTATACCGTAATTACTTGAGCCCCTTGAACGCATTGGGGTTGCCCATCAGGCCGCCCAGGCGGCGGGCAAAGCCCTTGGGGCTCTTTTTGAACTGCTTCATCATCTTCTGCATCATCTCAAACTGCTTGAGCAGCTTGTTGACGTCCGACACCTGGGTGCCGCTGCCGGCGGCGATGCGGCGCTTGCGCTTGGGGTTGATGATGGAGGGGTCTTCCCGCTCGGCCTTGGTCATGGAATAGATCATGGCCTCGATGCGGTCAAAGGCTTTCTCGTCGATCTGGCTGGCGTCGATGCCGGACATCCCGGGCATCATGCTCAGCATGGCACCGGCACCGCCCATCTTGCGGATCTGGGCGAACTGGGCCAGCATATCGTTCATATCGAACTTGTTTTCCAGCATCCGCTTGGCGGTCTCTTCGGCGGCCTTTTCGTCGGCAGCATCCTGGGCCCGCTCAATGAGGCTGAGCACATCGCCCATGCCGAGGATGCGGCTGGCCATCCGGGAGGGATGGAACACTTCCAGATCGTCCAGCTTTTCGCCTACGCCCTGGAACTTGATAGGCTTGCCGGTAACGGCCAGCACCGAGAGGGCTGCGCCGCCGCGGGTGTCGCCGTCGGTCTTGGTGAGGATGATGCCATCCACGCCCACCGTCTCGTTGAAGGTCTTGGCCACATTGACGGCGTCCTGACCGGCCATGGCGTCCACCACCAGCAGGGTCTCGTCCACGGGAACGGCTTCTTTGATCTGGACCAGCTCCTGCATCAACACTTCGTCGATCTGCAGGCGGCCGGCGGTATCCAAAATCAGGATATCGTTGCCGTAGTCCTTGGCATGGGCCAGAGCTTTGCGGGCAATCTCCGGTGGCTTGGCACCCGGCAGGGTAAAGACCGGGGCTCCGGCCTGTTTGCCCACCACCTGCAGCTGATCGATGGCGGCGGGGCGGTAGATATCGCAGGCCACCAGCATGGGGCGGCGGCCCTGCTTGATGAAGTACTTGGCCAGCTTGGCGGCGTGGGTGGTCTTGCCGTTGCCCTGCAGGCCACAGAGCATCAGGATGGTCTGGCCCTTGTTTTTCAGGATGAGCTTGGGGGCCTCCTCGCCGCCCATAAGGGCGATGAGCTCTTCGTTGACGATCTTGACCACCTGCTGCGCAGGGGTCAGGCTCTCCATGACCTCCTGCCCCATAGCCCGCTCGGAGACCTTGGCGCAGAAGTCCTTGGCCACCTTGTAGTTGACATCGGCTTCCAGCAGGGCCATCCGCACCTCGCGCATGGCGGCCTTGATGTCGGCCTCATTCAGCTTGCCGTGGCCCTTCAGCTTTTTGAACACACCGGCAAGGCGGTCGGTCAAAGATTCAAATGCCATTGTGCGGTGCTCCTCTCAAAAGGTTTTGTGTTCAGCTCTCGTTCACTTCGTCGATGGAACGGATGAGCTCCAGCATCTTGTTCAGCGTCTCGGCGTACTCGGTGGTGGTGAGCCGGGCATAAGGGCCGGTGCACTCGAACCGGGCGTCGATGACCAGCTGCTCCAGCTGTTCCAGCGTCTGCTGCACCCGGCGGTACCGGGCCGCGAAGCCCACCTTGGCTTCCAGCTCCTTCAGGGCATTTTCGCCATGCTTGATGGCGTCCCGTGCCCCCTGCCGCGTGATGCCGAAGTTCTCGCCGATCTCGCTGAGGGAGAGGTCATCGTTGTAATACTGGCGCAGCATCTCCCGCTGTTTGGGCGTAAGCACCTCGCCGTAAAAATCGAGCAGATAGCCCATTTCGAAATCCTTTGCCACTGCTCTGACCTCCGATGTTTGTAAAGGTTTTTTGCTTTACATACGGAGTATAGCAGAAGGGGGAACGGCTGTCAAGAGGTTCTTTCGCAGTTTTGCCAAATTTTAAGGCAAAAATTCGCCTTTTTCCCAAAAACGCCGCTTGACGGCCCGCCCGCTTTGCGTTACGATTAGGGTGTTGTATCCAAACGATTTCACAAAGGAGGAACCCATGCCCATCTACCCCAACCTCTACCAGACGTTACAGCCCTGCCCCATCGTGGAGCTGCGGGGATATCTTGCCGCCTGCGGGCTGCGGGGGCGGCTGTACGCCTACCTGGACTACAATGGTCCCACCGGCACTTCCCGGGACAACCTGGCCGAAGGGATGCTGGCGCTGGCCGACGCCCGGGGCGCGCTGCAGCCCGGCCAGCCCATCATCGAGGCCTCGGGCGGAGCGTTCGCCTTTGCGCTGACGCTGGCGGGCCAGACAGCGGGGCACCCCGTGGTGCTGACCATGCCGGAGGACACCCCCGCCCTGCGGCAGGAGAATCTGCTGCGGCTGGGGGCAAAGATCCTCCACACCCCGGCCCGGAACGGTTTGGCCGGGGCGAGGGCGCTGGCCGCCCAGACGGCGGCGGAAAAGGGCTGGTTCTATATGAACTGGCTGGCCAACGATGACAACCCCGCCTACCACCGCCGGGTGACAGGCCCCGCCATAGCCAAGGCCATTGCCCGGGAGGGCGCCAGCATC
The DNA here is from genome assembly GCA_014858325.1 of Oscillospiraceae bacterium. Classification (GTDB taxonomy): domain Bacteria; phylum Bacillota; class Clostridia; order Oscillospirales; family Ruminococcaceae; genus Faecalibacterium. Next base: position 2,784 of record RKCM01000116.1, read on the forward strand.
GTGGACGCCATCACCATTGGGGTGGGCAGCGGCGGCACCATCACCGGGGTGGGCGAGACCATCAAGGGCTGGACCAACGACGTCCGCATGGTGGCCGTAGAGCCCTACGAATCCCAGGCCCTGAGCGGCGGGATGACGGGCAGCCACGGCATTGCGGAGATCGGTTTTGGGCTGGTGCCTGAGAATTACAACAGCTACGTGGTGGACAATGTGGCCGCCGTCACCACCACCGACGCAGCCCGGGCCGCCCAGCGGGTGCTGCGCACCGACGCCATCCCCGCTTCCATCAGTGCCGGAGCTGCCCTCCACGCTGCCGCCCAGCTCCTGGCCAACGGCACCAGCCGCTCGGCACTGGCGGTGTTCAGCGGACGGACGAGCTTATTATAAAAGGAGAACGACCTATGACCAAAGACATGACGACCGGGGCGATCACGCCGCTGCTGGTCAAATTTACCATCCCGCTGGTACTGGGCAATCTGTTCCAGCTGACCTACAACGCTGCCGACAGCATCATCGTGGGCAAATTTGTGGGTGAGGACGCGCTGGCCGCCGTCGGCACCTCCAACCCTCTGATGACACTGGCCATCCTGTTCATCAACGGCATGTGCCTGGGCGCAGGCATCCTCGTCAGCACCGCCTTTGGGGCGGGCGACCACAAGCTGGTGGAGCGGCAGGTCTCCACGGCCGCCATCGCAGGCACCGTTTTCGCCCTGAGCTTCTCAGCGGTGTGCGTGCTGCTGGCTACGCCCCTGCTGCGGCTGCTGCAGGTGCCCGCCGCCATCCTGCCCATGGCGGTCAATTATTTACGCATCGTATTCTCCGGCCTTATCTTTACGTTTTTCTATAATTTTCTGGCCGCTGTCATGCGGGCGCTGGGCGACAGCAAGAGCGCGTTGTACTTTTTGATGATCAGCTCGGTGCTGAACATCTTCGGCGACCTGTTCTTTGTGCAGGTGCTGGGCTGGGGCTCCGAGGGCTGCGCCCTCTCCACCGTGCTGAGCGAGGCCCTGTGCTGCCTGCTGTGCGCGTTCTACATCCGCTGGAAAGTGCCCATTTTGCAGCTGGGCAGGCGCTGGTTCGTCTTTGACGCTTCCCTGCTGCGGCAGATCATTCGCTACGGCTGGACCAGCGCCATGCAGCAGGCCACGGTGCAGCTGGGCAAGATCGCCGTGCAGGGCGTGGTGAACACCATGGGCGTGAGCACCATGGCAGCTTTCACCGCCGCCAGCCGGGTGGACGATTTTGCCTACACCCCCCAGCAGAACATCGGCCACGCCATGACCACCCTGATGGCCCAGAACCGGGGCGCAGGCAAAAAGGACCGGGTGCGGCAGGGCTTTACCTGCGGGATGCGGATCGAGGTCTGCTACTCGCTGGTGCTGGCGGTGGTCTGCTTCTTTGGGGCCGAGCCCATCACAAAGATGTTCGTGCAGGAGCCCGAGGTCGTCGAGCTGGGTGCGCGTTTCCTGCGGCTGATCGCCCTGATGTACATCCTGCCCAGCTTCACCAACGGCATTCAGGGCTTTTTCCGGGGCATCGGCGACCTCAAGATCACCCTGCGCAGCAGCCTGCTGAACATGGCCGTGCGCGTAGCGGCCGCCGCCTTTCTGGTGCTGCAGATGCATCTGGAGATCGAGGCGCTGCCCTGGAGCTACGCCGTGGGCTGGTTTGCCATGCTGGCCTACGAGGTGCCCGCGCTGGTGAAATTCTTGAAGAGCGACGAACTTTAAGTCGTACTCTTTTACAAATTTTTGCGAAATTGTGAATTTTTCGTCAACAATGCCATAGACAACGCCCCACTCCTCCTGCTAAAATAGACTTTGTTCTTTTTTCCCGCTGCCGCGCGGGCAGCGGGGGAACCAAACGACACAGGAGGAAATTTCATGTTTGAAACGCTCTTTCACTTGAAAGAAAACCACACTGACGTCAAGACTGAGGTCATGGCAGGTATCACCACCTTCATGACCATGGCTTACATCCTTGCGGTCAACCCCAGCATCCTGTCGGCTTCCGGCATGGACGCCGAGGCCGTGCTGATCGCCACCTCGCTGGCATCCTTCGTCGGCACCGCCCTGATGGCACTGCTGGCCAACTACCCCTTTGCGCTGGCCCCCGGCATGGGCCTGAACGCCTACTTTGCTTACACCGTGGTGCTCACCATGGGCTACAGCTGGCAGCTGGCCCTGATGGCCGTCTTTGTGGAGGGCATCATCTTCATCGTGCTGAGCCTGACCAATGTGCGTGAGGCCATCTTCAACGCCATCCCCATGACCCTGAAGAGTGCGGTCAGCGTGGGCATCGGCCTGTTCGTGGCCTTTGTCGGCCTGCAGAACGCCAAGCTCATCGTCAACAGCGATTCCACCCTCGTCACCTACCAGCACTTCAAGGGCGAGACCTTCCACAGCGTGGGCATGGGCGCCATCCTGGCTCTGGTGGGCATCGTCATCACCGCCATCCTGCTGGTGAAGAAGGTCAAGGGCGGCATCCTCTACGGCATCCTCATCACCTGGGTGCTGGGCATCGTCTGCGAGTTTGCGGGCATCTACGTCCCCAACCCGGACGCCGGGATGTACTCCGTCATCCCCACTTCCTTCGTCAGCTTTGATTTCTCTGCACTGGGCAAGACCTTCGGCCAGGTGTTCAAGACCGATTTCTCCGGCGTGGGCATCCTGAACTTCTTTGCCGTGATGTTCTCCTTCCTCTTCGTGGATCTGTTCGACACCCTGGGCACCCTCATCGGCGTGGCCTCCAAGGCCGACATGCTGGATGAGAAGGGCAAGCTGCCCCGCATCAAGGGCGCTCTGCTGGCCGACTCCATCGCCACCTGCGCCGGTGCTGTGCTGGGCACTTCCACCACCACCACCTTCGTGGAGAGCGCCTCCGGCGTCACCGAGGGCGGCCGCACCGGCCTGACCAGCATGACCACCGGCGTGCTCTTCCTGCTGGCTGTCGTCTTCAGCCCCCTGTTCCTCACCATCCCCTCCTTCGCCACCGCACCCGCTCTGGTGATCGTGGGCTTCTACATGATGGGTTCCGCCCTGAAGATCGACTTCTCCGATCCCAGCGAGGGCATCCCCGCCTTCCTGACCATCCTGGCCATGCCCACCGCCTACAGCATTTCTGAGGGCATTGCCATCGGCGTCATCTCCTGGACCATCCTGAACCTTGTCACCGGCAAGGCCAGCGAGAAGAAGATCAGCCCCCTGATGTATGTGCTGACGGTGCTGTTCATCCTGAAGTACGTGCTGCTGTAACACAGCTTTCCCCAGACACAGAAAAAGCCATGGCCGCAAGGCCATGGCTTTTTTGTGTCTTTGCTCTGCTCAACCGCCAAAGAGGCCGAAGAAGCTGGTATGGGTAAAGCCCAGCACCAGAAACAGGACGATGAGGGCAAAGAGGATGCCGATGAGGATGTCCAGCTGGTGGACGGTGAGGGGGAATTTATCGTACATCTTCTCCTTGGGGTTGACATAGTCCGGATCGCCGTTGTCCAGCAGCTTCTTTTTGCCGCTCTCCTGTTCCGCCTGGGCGGCCTTGGCGGCGGCAAAGGCCGCCTGTTCCTGTTCCAGCTGGGCTTCGCGGGCAGCGAGGGCAGCTTCGCGGCGGGCCAGCTCTTCCTCGCGGTTCTCATTCTGAGGCATAGGGGGTTCCTCCTGTTTTTTCTCTTATTATATCACAACAAAACCTCTCCGTCACCTTCGGTGACACCTCTCCTAATAGGCGAGGCAAGAAAAAGTGGGCTGTCCACGGATCACGCAGACAGCCCACAAGGTTGCTTTTATCGCTTACTTCTTCGCCAGATACTTGCGGATATCGATGGCGACAGCCACGATGATGACGAGGCCCTGGACGATGTAAGTGTAGGAGGAGTTGACGTTCATGAACTGCAGAGCGACCTTCATCAGCTCAAAGACCAGAACGCCGACCAGGATGCCGGGCACGGTGCCGACACCGCCGGTGGTAGAAACGCCGCCGATGGTAGAAGCCGCAATGGCGTCCAGCTCATAGCCCTGTGCCGTGTTGACGGATGCGCCGCCGGACTTTGCTGCCAGCAGGCAGCCGGCCAGACCGAACATGCAGGAGGCCAGGATGTAGATGCGGATCTTGGTAGCGGGCACGTTGACACCGGCCACCTCCGCAGCGGCTTCGTTGCCGCCGATGGCGTACATATACTTGCCGTGGCGGGTCTTGTTGTACAGGAACCAGAAGCAGGCAGCCACGACCAGGGCGATCCAGATCAGAACGGGGACGCCGACGATGGTGTTGGATGCCAGAGAGGTGAAGTTCTTGTTCAGGGAGCCGATGGGGGTACCGCCGGTGTACACCAGGCAGATACCGTAAACCACCTGCTGCATGCCCAGGGTGGCGATAAAGGGCTGCACCTTCAGGTAGGAGACGACCAGGCCGTTGGCCAGACCCACGATGGCGCAGATGGCGATGACCAGCAGGAAGACCACGGGGGTGGGCAGGGTGGGCATATTGGGGTAGAACTTACCGGCAGCGCCCTCGGTCTGCGCAAAGATGCAGGCCAGGCAGGCTGCAAAGCCAGCCAGACGGCCGGCGGACAGATCGTTGCCGGTGGTGATCAGACAGCCAGAGATGCCCAGCGCGATGATGTAGCGGATGGACACGTTCTTGAACAGGTTGATCAGGTTTGCAACCGCAAAGAAGTTGGGGTGGATGATGCCGACGACCAGCGAAACAGCCAGCATCAAAACGATGATCGCGTTATTGCCAAGCCATTTTTTCACAGACTTGCCAGTTACTTTCTTGGTAGCTTCCACAATAGACAGCCTCCTTGTTTACTGATTGGCCGCTGCCGCCTCGGGCGCGGTCTCAAACTGGGTGGCCAGAGCCATGATGTTCTCCTGGGTGGCCTCCTTGCCGTCGATAAAGCCGGTGATACGGCCATCGCACATGACCATGACACGGTTGGACATACCGATGATCTCGCTCATTTCGGAAGAGATCATGATGATGCTCTTGCCCTGCTTGGCCAGCTCGGCGATGATGCAGTAGATCTCGTACTTTGCACCGACGTCGATGCCGCGGGTGGGCTCGTCCAGAATGAGGACGTCCGGGTTATTGGCCAGCCAGCGGGCGATCAGCACCTTTTGCTGGTTGCCGCCGGAAAGGCTCTTGATCTGGGTCTTGGGGCTGGGCACCTTGATGGCCATTTTCTCTTTGTTGGTCTGCACCAGGTCCAGGATCTTCTTATCGTCCAGCATGATGGGGCCCTTGCGCAGCGTGTCCAGCGAGGCGATGGAGATGTTGTCGGCCACACTCAGCACACCCATGATGCCGGTGGCGCGGCGGTCCTCCGTCAGCAGAGCCACGCTCTTCTGGATGGCGTCGCGGGGCTGCTTGATGGTAACTTCCTCGCCCTTGATCCATACCTTGCCGGTGGTGTGAGCGCGGAGGCCGAAGATGCCCTCCATCAGCTCGGTGCGCTGAGCGCCCACCAGACCGGCCACGCCCAGGATCTCGCCCTTCTTCAGCTCAAAGCTGCAGTGGCGGAAGGAGCGCGGGTGGATGGAGGTGAAATCTTCCACCTTCATCATCACCTCGTCGGAGGGGTGGTTCTCCAGCGGGGGGAACAGGTTGGACAGCTCACGGCCGACCATCTTGGCGATGATCTCTTCCTTGGTCATGTTGGCCACATCCCACTTGCCGATGTAGTGACCATCGCGCATGATGGTGACTTCGTCGGCAATGACCTTGATCTCGTCCATCTTGTGGCTGATGTAGACCAGCGCAACGCCCTGCGCCTTCAGCTCCCGCATGATGCGGAAGAGGGACTCGACCTCGTTGGCCGTCAGGGACGAGGTGGGCTCGTCCAAGATCAGGACCTTACAGTTGGCGGAAACCGCCTTGGCAATTTCCACCATCTGCATCTGAGCAATGCTCAGGCTGCCCAGCTTTGCATGGGAGTTGATGTCCAGCTTCAGCTTCTTCAGCAGTTCATCGGTGTCCTTATACATTTTGGCGTGGTCCACGATGGTGATGGGGCCTGCCTTTTTGGTGGGGTAACGGCCCAGCCAGATGTTCTCAGCCACGGTGCGGGCCGGGATGGGCTGCAGCTCCTGATGCACCATCGCGATGCCGCGGTTCAGTGCTTCCAGCGGGTTCGGGATGTTCGTTTTTTCCCCTTCGTATTCGATCTCGCCTTCGTCCATCTTGTAAATGCCGAACATACATTTCATCAGGGTGGACTTGCCGGCACCGTTTTCGCCCATCAGGGCCATCACTTTGCCGGGGCGGAGCTCCAACTGAGCGTGATCCAGCGCTTTGACGCCGGGGAAGGTCTTGACCACGCCTTTCATTACCAGACGGTATTCTGACATTCCGCAGAGCCTCCTTGTGTATGGGTTGTGGTGCCCGGAACAGCCCCCTACTTAAAAGAAGGCGCGTGCGTGGAGAAATCTCTCGCACGCACGCGCTTTATTCGCTTTCAATCAAGCGGGGCGATCACTGCGCACCTTGCAACTGTGGGGATTGCCCAGCTGTTTCTTAGAGGTACTGAGCAGCGTTCTCGGTAGTGACCTTGACGTAGTCGACCCAGTAGTACTCTTCCACGCTGCCGCCCTCGACGAACAGCTTGGTAGCGTCGGCAGCGGCGGTAGCCTGGCCCACGTCGTCGTTCAGGACGGTGCCGGTCATCTTGCCATCGACAACGTTCTGGACAGCTTCCTTCAGTGCGTCAACACCGACCAGATAGATGTCCTTGCCAACGGTGCGGCCAGCCTGCTCGATGGACTGCAGAGCGCCCAGAGCCATTGCGTCGTTGTTGCAGAAGACGACTTCGATCTTGTCGCCGTACTGAGCCAGAGCGTTTGCAACGTCCTGCTGTGCGGTGGTCTGATCCCAGTTGTCCAGGTACTCATACAGGCACTCGACTTCCTTGCCGGCGTCGGTCAGAGCCTTGATGGAGTACTCGGTACGATACTGTGCATCGATGTTCTCGGGGTCGCCCTTGCACATGATGTAGGTGATCTTGCCGTCGCCGTTGATATCGCCCTGGGTCTCGGTCTCCAGGATCAGCTCGCCCTGGTAAGTACC
>RKCM01000004.1 GCA_014858325.1 Oscillospiraceae bacterium
TCCTTTGCCATCAAATCGTTCATGGTGTAAGAGAACGGCATTTTTGACACGCTGGTCGATGTTAAGGTTTTTGACCCGGCCGGGCGGTGCCGGACGGGAACTATACGATGCGGTTCCGCAGCGAGCTGAGTCTGGACGATCTGCCCCGCGATTACCATTACAGCGAGAGCCTGTTCGACCACTCCGCCTTTGAGTACGACCACGCCCTGGCCAAGGTGAGCCTGGGCATGGTGGGGGCGGCCTTCAACACAGCCGCCAGCGATGCGGAATACTGGGCCAACGCCGATGTGGGCCGGCAGGCCAACCTGGCTGACGCCTTTGAGGCGCTGGGCTTTGCCGGGACCGAATATTACCATTACGACATCGACGTGGGCGCCCCCGGCGACTTTGTGGGCCACGCGCTGGCCCGGAAGACCTTCTCCCGGGGCGGAAAGCGCATCACCCTTGCGGCGGTGGTGCTGCGGGGCGGCGGCTACGGCGGCGAGTGGGTGAGCAACCTGCACACCGGCGTGGGCACCGGGCACGCGGGCTTCGTGATCGCGACGGGCGAGGTGCTGGCCCACCTGCGCAGCTATCTGGACGCCGCCGCCAAGGAAGCCGACCTCGGCACCCTCAAGCTGTGGGTGTGCGGCTACAGCCGGGGCGCGGCGGCGGCCAACCTGCTGGCCGCCCGCATCGCAAAGGAACTGCCCGCCATTGAGCGGAAGAACACCTTCGTCTACACCTTTGCCACGCCCGCCGCCCTCACCCGGGCCAGCTACCCCGATTACCAGCTGGATTTCGACAACAACCACAACACCGACGGCACCCTGCGGGCGGGCTGGGCCTCCAGCAACATCTTCAACCTCGTTTCCAGCGGCGACCTCGTGCCCCGGGTGATGCCCGCCGAGTGGGGCTACTACCGCAACGGCAACGACCGCTTCCTCCCCTGCACCCGCGACCCGCAGGAGCAGGCCGACCTGGACGCGCTGGGGGCCGGGTTTGGCCCTGTGGCCCTGGCCATCAGCCAGCTGGCCACCAAGGAGGACACCGACGGCGTGATGGTGCGGCTGGAAAAGTTCTTTGGCAGCAAGCAGACCTACCACGACAAATACGAGGCCATGCTGATGGATATGGTGCAGGCCGCCTTTACCCGGAGCGAGGCCGAGGTGGCCGAGGGCCATACCCTGACCGACGAGGAGGTGGAGGCCCGGCTGCGCGGCCTTGGCAATATGCGGCAGCTGGACGAGGAAAAGCTGACCAAGGCCGTGCACAACGCCTCGGCCATGAGCCGCCCCCTGCTGGAAAAGCTGGAGACCACCGACGGCAGCGTGAAGATCGATTTCAGCGTCCGGGACAAGGACATCCACCTGGATTTCGATGTGCCGCTCCGGGTGCGGCAGGCTGTCATCCCGGTGCTGGCCGTGGGCCTTTACTACGGCGTGGACAGCGCCACCGTCAGCTCCATCGCCCGCTACATCTTCCAGTTCATGTCCATGAAGCCCGACTCCGCCGATGTGGTGGTCCGCGCGGCTTTCTGCCACCACTTTGAGGATTACGCCTCCCTGATGGAATACTACGCCCCCAGCGCACACGGGATGGAAGGGTATACGAGGGGGTGAACCGCGCGGCGCACACTCCTTCCGTCACGGCTTTGCCGTGCCACCTCCCTCAAGGAGGGAGGCTTGAACTGCCGGCAGTAGCAAAAGGCCCCCTCCGTGAGGGGGCTGGCGAGCGAATGCGAGACTGGAGGAGTGAAATGTAAAAAGAACGACTCCGCCGATGTGGTGGTCCGCGCGGCGCACACTCCTTCCGTCACGGCTTCGCCGTGCCACCTCCCTCAAGGAGGGAGGCTTTGCTTACCGGCAGCAGCAAAAGGCCCCCTCCGTGAGGGGGCTGGCGAGCGAATGCGAGACTGGAGGAGTGAAATGTAAAAAGAATGACTTCTGCGTGACAAAAATGAACTGAAAATATTAGGCAAAACCTGCAAAAATCCAAAAAGGACACTGGGAAAAATACTGATTTTTTGGGGTTAAAATTGGACGCTTTCCACAATTTCGGGGGAAATGGACCTTTTTGACCCCCGGGAATTACATTTTGTGTCCAAATGGACACTTGCGTGCAGGTTTTGAATTTGGTATAATCGAACCAGTGAAAGGCCAAAAGCCCAAAAGATGGGAAAAATATTTCATCGCGGGGACGTTGGTACGACACATTTTTTCGTTTGCGCTGCCTACAATGAGTGGGCAGCGCGCTGAGAAACGACCTGTAAAACAGAATCTTTGGCAAACCCGGCGTGAGCCGGGGACGCAAAGCTTGGAGCCTTCCCCGCCTGTGGCGGAGGCAAAGGTAGTTCGGCTGCAATCATCTGTACCTGGCGTGCCGGGTACGGGCTGTTTGCGGTCTTTTCTTTTTTGGGATGATTGGAAGCCACACCGCCCGGCAGCGGGCGAAATCGGACAAAGGAGGGCATTCATTATGCGGAAAAATCGGACGAAACACGAGGCGAAAAAGCCCCGGCTCGCAAAGCGGGCGCTTGCGCTCTGCTTCGCGCTGATCTTTGTGTGCAGCTGCCTGCTGCCCGCCTTTGCCAACAGCGAGGCGGGCGCGCTCTCTGGCACGCAGGAGACTGTGGTGGAGCAGCAGGACGAGCAGCAGCCCACAGACCCCGCACCGCTCAATGAGAGCGGCGAGAACCCCACCGAGGGCAACGAGCAGGAGTCTGCGGACAACCCCACCGAGGGCAACGAGCAGGACCCTCCTGCGAACAACCCCACCGAGGGCAACGAGCAGGACCCTCCTGCGAACAACCCCACTGAGGGCAACGAGCAGCAGCCTACAGAGCAGGAGCCCAAGAACGAGGGCACTACTGAGGAGCCCAAGAACGAGGGCACGACCGAATCCAAGGACTCTACCGAGGAGCAGCCCAAGAACGAGGGTACTACTGGGGAAACCAAGCCTGAGGAAACGAAACCCGAGGGTACTACTGAGGAGCCCAAGACTGAGGAAACCAAGCCCGAAGAGCCCAAGCAGCCCACCACCAACACCACGGGCGATACCATCGAGCAGGGCAAGGCGACCTATACTTACCGCTTCTGGCCGGACAAGATCGACGCGTTCGATCTGGAAGCCATCAACGCCGATGTGAAGAGCGGCACATCCCTGAACGATGCCGCGCAGTCTCGGGCGGGCAAGGTGCCCTGCACCGTCCTCACCGTGATGACCAACGCCTATCTGGGGGATTATCAGGCCAATGTCCAGCAGCCCACCAAGGACGGCTACGAGTTCGCAGGCTGGTACACCGTGGACGGCACCACCGAGGATGAGTTCTCCTTTGAGCAGAACCTGAACTTTGAGAAGAGCAAGACCATCGACGTGTTTGCAAAGTGGAATGAGCTGGTGACCCTGCAAACCACCGTCACCGTGGACGTGGACGCCACCCTGTTTGGCGGCGAAGCAGCCATCAGCCTTGCAGACGAGTACAGCTATAGTGACGACCGCATGGCCGCCCCCACTAAGACCCTGACGCTGGATGTGAAAGCCACCAACCTCAGCAGCAACAGCGAGCTGTCCGTGTCTTCTGCCAGCAGCTCCGCCATTGACACCTATTGCGAAAGCAACGAGCTGGTGCCCATCCTGACGCTGGACATCACCCCGAAGGACATATCCGGCAAAAAGACGGAGCCGCAGGGGACTTCTACCGTTACCATCAGCGGCCTTTCGGAGCTGGAACTCCCCGACAAGCTGACCATGGTTCATAAAAAGGACGATGGCGAGATTGAAGAAATCCCCGCACAGTATTCCAACGGCACCCTGACCTTTGAAGCTACCAGCTTCAGTACCTACGCAGTGGCAGCAGACTGGTGGGAGACTGGAACATTGAAAATTAAATATGTTGACGAAAATGGTAACAGACTTAAGAGCGATGTGACCGTTACTGTTTATACGGGCAATGTTGATGTGACGAATGTATGGAATGTAGATGCTTGGAAATATGTCGATTACACAAAGGAAACCACCTTTAATGGCGAGAAATATGAACTTAAGAGGAAGGATCCATCCAGTGGTAGAGTTACTGTTCGGAGGAACAAGACGAGTACGATTACACTGATTTACTCTAAGGTTGAGACGACTCTACCCACGCAGTACGTTTACCTTTACACGAAGATCGACAGCGAGGTGAACAAGAAACTGGGCCTGACGCAGAATGCCGACGGATGGTTTACAGTTGGCTACATCGAGATGAGCAATTTCCTCAAGCCGACGAGTTACCGACAGAATCCCAAATGGACGGATAAGACTCCTGACGGGGCTACTTATTATTCACGGGTTGTGAACGCACTGAATGAGACCAGCGTGACCAGATTTGGAAAGAATAGTCATGTGCAACTCAGCAACATTGTCTGGAACCATGATGATGTTACAGATTATAATACTCATACGAATACTTATACGACAGAGCAGTTTGGTTTGGTCTCCGCAAATGGTGCGACGGATTACAATGATAAGCATAATGTTCCCATGGAGCCGGGTGGCCAATATGCAAAGAGATGGCACTTGGACGGCTATATTGGCAGCATTGGTGCGGTAAGAGTCAACTACTACATCAAGGATACAAAAACAAGTCTGCAAAAGAGTGTCGAACACCTTGGTACACCCGGAGAAACTTTTGTCCTGAACGATGCTCCAGAAGAACTTACCGATACCGACGGATTGACCTACAAGCTTTATGGTTATGACCCGGCAAACAGCGTTGTGTTCCCGGAAAATAGTACCACGGAAATCAATGTCTACTATGTGCGGAATACGCTGGATGTTACCATTGTTAAACATGTTGAAGATGGCGACCACAATCGTGATTTCTACTTTAAGGTAACAGGTAATTCGGTTAGTACAAAATTGATTACTGGCCCGGATGGGGAAACGCTGGAAAATCATAACAAATTCTTCACGATGCGGGACGATGGAAAGGGTGCAGTCGTGCATGGCTTGAAGGCAGGCGATAGCTTTACTGTTCGAGAGTCCATCTACGATGTGAAATATGATGAGGAGGCGAATGGAAAAGAAGACAAGAGCAAACCTGTGGGATACGACACAAAGGCAACGGGATATGATAATTATGTGCTCGCAGGCGGTACGGGCAAAAACTTTACCTATCAGGTAGTTGAGGACACAGCGACCGGTGAGTTGGTATTACAGCCAATCAACGACAGCGCTGGGCCTGCACCGAGCGATACCAGTTATATCAGAGATGGCAGAATCGTCGTTACGAACAATCTTGCTCTGACTAACCTGACTGTAGAGAAAACGGTTGTTGGAAAAGATGGAGCAACACCCCCGGAAAATGCAACATTTACTTTCACTCTGAAGGTTGACGACCAAAAGGATTACAGAAAAAATGTGGCGATTGCGGCTCAGGATGATGGCGTGACGGTCGAGCAACTCCATGATAACGAATGGAAAATCACGCTGAAGAACGGCAAGAGCGCGACCTTCTCCGGCATCCGTATTGATGACCAGAATGTGAAGGTAACTGAAACTGACCCCGGTACTGATTACACCACAGCGTATCAGATTAATGATGGTTCGTCGCAGGATGGCACCAGTGCAGAAATCTTTAGTAGTATATTGAAAGCAAACAAGCTGAATGGTACAACGGTTAAATTTACTAACACCTACACGCTCCAGAAGCTTGAAAGCATTACAATTACTAAGGTGGTTACTGGCGCGTTTGGCGAGCGGAATAAGGACTTTACCTTTAAGGTGGAGCTGACCAAGGACGGCAAAACTGCGACGGGTGTGAGCCATTCGAATCTAAATAATGGTACTAGCTTGGAAAGCTTTACCTTGAAGCACGGTGAGAGCGTGACCCTGAACCAGATTTCTGTGGGTACGACCATTACCGTTACCGAGTCGGATGCCAACGACTACAAGACCAGCGCAACGGGCCATAGCAAGTCTGTTACTGGCAGTAGCGCACGCACCTTTACCTACGAAGTAGTGGAAAAGGACGGCAAAGCCGTGCTGGTGAGTTCGGGCACGGACCGCGAAAACTTTGACGGCAACGCCATCACCGTCACCAACGACTTTGACGGCAACCCCGACACGGGCGTGCTGCTGGACACCCTGCCGTACCTGATCCTGCTGGCTGTGGCCGTGGCAGGCGGCGTGCTGGTGGTGGTGCGTAAGCGGAAGCACCGCGATGAGTAAACCCTGAGACACTTTTCCACGGGTCGGCCACCCGGGAAATGGACCCCGAACGAGGGAGGTGGTAGGATGGCCAAAGCCAAAAAGGAGGATGCACCCCAGCGCCTGCCCGGCGCGGAAGGCGAGTGCATCAGCCGCGAGCAGCAGGAGATACTGGAATGGCTCCGCAAGGTGAAGTTCCGCAAAAAACTGCTGGGCGGGGTGGATGAAGTCCAGCTTTGGAAGAAGCTGGAGGAGCTCTACGGCCTTTACGCCAACGCCATCCGGGCCGAGCGGGCACGCTACGATGCGCTGCTGGCAAACGACCTCGCCCGCTCAGGCGCTGCGCGTCCGCTCTCCCAAGAGGAGGGCGAGGAAGGCGGCGGCAAGGCCCCTGCCTCTCCCGCTGGGGGAGCTGTCACCGAAGGTGACGGAGAGGGCGAGCCGCCTGCAGAGGGAGGCGGCGCTTAATGGCAAAGACCCCCTCGCCCCCGCAGGAGCCGCTGGCCGCCGGGGTAAAAGCCATCCGCAAACGGCGCTATGCCGCTGAAAACGCCCGCGACGCTTGGAGCCTTGTGCTCCGGGTGGCGGTGCTGGCGGCGCTGGCGTGGGTGCTGTTCACGCAAGTGTTCGTGCTCACACAGGCAAGCGGCAACAGTATGTTTCCCGCCATCAAGGATGGCGACCTGCTCATCGGCTACCGCCAGCAGGGCACCTACGCCAAAAACGACGTGGTGCTCTACCGCGCAGGCGGCAAGCTGCGGGTGGGCCGCATCCTGGCAAGGGAGAACGACCTCGTCAATCTGGACACGTCCGGCACTCTGGTGGTGAACGGCTCCGCCCAGAGCGGCGAGATCCTCTACCCCACCTACGCAAAGGACGCGCTGGAGTACCCCTACACGGTGCCGGAAGGCTGCGTCTTCATCCTTGGCGATTACCGCACCCAATCCGAGGACAGCCGCGATTTTGGCGCGGTGCCCCTCACGGAGCTGGAAGCCAAGGTCATCACCCTGCTGCGCCGCCGCAGCGTCTGAACAAGTTTGGTGTGTATTGACAACCCACATATTTTAAGGAGGAATCCAAATGAAATTGAAAAAACTGTTTGCTGGTATCGTGGCTGTGGCCATGATGGCAACGATGGCAATGCCGGGTTTTGCGGCAAAGCATGACGCATATGACCCGAATGATTTGAAAGATCACGATACTATCACTGTTACAAAGATTTATAAGACTGCTGGCGATACGGAGAGCGCAGTAAGTCCTGTGGAAACCTTTACTCTGGAACAGGTTGGTAATGGTGTCGTTACAAAGGGCATTGCAACAAGTGCCCCGACTCTCGGTACGATTACTGGCGCACACTTTGAAGCGGGTGTTGCAAAGGCTGATGGTACGGCTAAAGCCGACATCACTATTAATTTGCCCACTACTGCACAGTTCGGGCATCCGGGCGTGTATGAGTATACTCTGAGAGAAGTAGGTGGCACTACTGCTGGTGTGACCTACCGTCCTGAGAGCAGTACTATCAAGCTGGTTGTGACGGTCGTCTCTGACGATAGGGGCACTTTGTATCGCTATGCTGCTGTTCACACTGAGGCTGCTACTACCGACACCGAGGCTGTGGCTGCAAAGACTGATACCATTGAGAACACCTACACTGCAAAGACTCTGACTCTGGAGAAGTATACTGCTGGCAACTTCGGCGATAAGAACGAGTACTTCCAGTTCTCTCTTAAGCTGATGGGCGAGACTGGCAAGACTTATCCGACGGAAGGCTACACCATTACTTATCCGACCACTGAAAATGATAGCCGTAATACTACTGCGAAAATCACTATGGGCACTCCGGTTAATGTTTGGCTGAAGAGCGGCCAGAAGATTTCGATTGCTAACCTGCCCGAAGGCGTTACTTGGGAAGCAAAAGAGCTCACTTCTACTGGTGCAGAGCTCACTACGGAAAATGGCAAGACCATGAACGGCCTGTATACTGTAACTCCTGAAAATGCAACTGGCACGGTGACTGCTTTCAAAGAGGGTAAGGCGGTTAAGAATGAGATTAAGTTCACCAACACCCACGAAGGTACCGTTGACACCGGCGTTATCCTCGACAATGCTCCTTACATCGCTCTGCTGACCATCGTGGCCGCAGGTGCTGTGGTGATGATCATGAAGAAGCGCCGCAACTACGAGGACTAATTTGCAACGCCACGAATAAACACGACTCATGGATAAAACCATAGGCATGATAAGGAGGTGGGCTGTATCAATTGGCAACGCTGTGCCCTGCGGACAGCCGACTTCCTCGTCAGCGCCGTGGTGGTGCTCTTCCTGCTCACGGCGGGGGCCTACTCCGCTTACGCTTTGTGGGATAACAACCAGGTGTACGCGGCGGTGGATAACGTCCAGAGCGACCTGCTACAATTCAAGCCCAGCGCCGACGGCGAAAACGGCGCTAGCTTTGAAGAGCTGCTGGCCATCAACCCGGACGTGAAAGCCTGGCTCACGCTGGACAATACCGCCATCGATTACCCGGTGGTGCAGGGCGAGACGAATTTCAGCTATATCAATACCGATGTCTATGGGGAGTTCGCTCTGGCAGGCAGCATCTTTCTGGATGCGGACTGCAACGGCGAGTTCCGCGACCCTTACAACCTGCTGTATGGCCACCACATGGAAAACAGCAAGATGTTCGGCGACCTCGACCTCTACAAGGAGGAGGATTTCTTCCGGGCCAACACCACGGGAGAGCTGATCCTCCCCGACCGCACTTATCATCTGGAAATTTTCGCCTGTCTCCTCGTGCCCGCCTCGGAGGAAGCCATCTTCGAGGTGGAACATTGGGACGAAGACCTTGGCGGACTTTACCAGTTTGCAGAGGACAACGCCCTCTACACCCACCCGGATACCCTCCGCGCCATGCGGGAGGCCGGGGACGGCGTGCAGGTGCTGGCCATGTCCACCTGCTCGACCGAATTTACCGATGCACGAACCATCCTTCTGGCGTGGATGAAAACGCCGGAGCAGCCGTAAGGAGGGGATGAAATGAAGATCCGAAAAATTGCAGCGGCGCTGCTTACCATGGCGCTCTGTCTCGGGCTGTGCCTGCCTGCGGCGCTCGCAGAAGGGACGACCCAGCAGGTTGCCTCGGTGGAAAACCTGACCGTGAACGTGCGATGCACCGGCAGCGCCGGGATCCCCCGTGAGGAGCTCACGGTGCGCCTGACGCCCCGTGACGGCGCACCCATGCCGGAGAACGCCAAGGTTCTGGAGGTGACGCTCAACACGGCGGACTGCAACCGCGACAGCGGCTACCAGACCTCGGCGGAGTTTGCGGGCAAGTTTACGTACACCAAGCCCGGCAACTACCAGTATGAGGTGGTGCAGCTGCCCGGCAGCGCCGCCAACGGCACCTACGATGACCGGGTGATGATCGTCCACGTCAGCACCAGCTGGAACGGCGACACCTTTGGCCGCCAGGTGTGGGTGACGGTGAAGGGGCAGACCGGCGCGGAAAAGCTGGAGGATATCACCTTCACCAACCGCTACGCCAGCCCCAGCGACCCCGATGGCCCCATCTATATCCCCGATGACCCCTATTGGCCGGACCCGGTGCGGCCCGTGGTGCCTGAGGCAC
>RKCM01000131.1 GCA_014858325.1 Oscillospiraceae bacterium
TGATGGGCAGCCTCATCAGTGTGCTGAACCTGGAGCTGGCCCCCCGCATCACCCGACACGGCGTGCTGGTGGAGGTGTACGGCGAGGGCATCCTCATCCTGGGCGACAGCGGCATCGGCAAGAGCGAGCTGGCCATTGAGCTGGTCAAGCGCGGCCACCGCCTTGTGGCCGACGATGCTGTGGAGCTGCGCAAGGTCTCCAACCGCCAGATCATGGGCACCGCCCCCGAAAATATCCGCCATTTCATCGAGCTGCGCGGCATTGGCATCGTCAATGTGGCCCGCATCTTCGGCGTGGGCGCTGTCAAGGTCAGCGAGAGCCTGGACCTCGTGGTCCAGCTGGAGCCCTGGGACCCCACCAAAAACTACCAGCGCACGGGCCTGGAGAGCGAGCATTACGATATTCTGGGCGTCAGCATCCCCAGCACCAGCATCCCCGTCTCGCCGGGCCGCAATATGGCCGTTGTGCTGGAAACGGCCGCCATCAACAACCGCCAGAAGAAGATGGGCTATAACGCCGCTAAGGAGCTGCTCATCCGTCTGGGCCTGGACGAAACGCTGGATTGATCTTTCCCAATGGAGGAACACTATGTTTGAACCCTTGTGCGCCGCGCTGGATGCGGCGGGCATTGCCTATACCCACAATGAGCCGCTGGCGGACCACTGCACCTTTCGCATCGGCGGCCCGGCGGACCTGTTTGTACGCCCGGAGACCGAGGAACAGCTCTGCGCCGGGATCGCCCTGTGCAAAGAGCAGGGGGTCCGCTGTTATCTGCTGGGCAACGGCAGCAACATCCTGTTTGAGGATGCAGGCTTCCGGGGCGCGGTCATCGACCTGACAGCGCTGAAAACCGGCATTGACATGAAAGAAGAGTCTTCCGGCGAATGCAGTGTGACGGTCGGGGCGGGCATGAAACTTTCCACCCTCTGCAATTTTGCGCACAAGCACAGCTGTACCGGGCTGGAATTTGCCTACGGCATCCCCGGCACGGTGGGCGGCGCAGTCTATATGAATGCGGGCGCTTACGGCGGCGAGATGAAAGATGTGCTGGCAAGCGTGGAATATCTCACGGCGGAGGGCAATATCGTCGAGGTTCCGGCTTCGGCGTTGGATCTAAGCTATCGGCACAGCATTTTTGAAACAAACGGCGGCTGCATCCTGCGCGCGACGCTCCGCCTGAAAAAGGGCGACCCCGCCGCCATCAAGGCCCGGATGGACGAGCTGATGCAAAAACGGATCGACAAACAGCCGCTGGATAAACCCAGCGCCGGCAGCACCTTCAAGCGGCCGGAGGGGGCATTCGCTGCGGCCCTCATCGACCAGTGCGGCCTGCGGGGCTACCGCCATGGCGGGGCCGCCGTCAGCGAGAAGCACTGCGGCTTCGTCGTCAATCTGGGCGGAGCTGCCTGCGCCGACGTGCTGGCCCTGTGCGAAGAAGTGCGCGCCATCGTCAAAGAAAAAACGGGCTACGACTTGGAAAAAGAGATTCGGGTCGTGCCTGCCGAGTGAGAAAGAGGCAAGAACACATGGATCTTCTGATCGTCAGCGGACTTTCGGGTGCGGGCAAATCCGTCGCCATGAATGCGCTGGAAGACATTGGATTTTTTTGCATTGATAACATCCCGGCCAGCCTCCTGCCCAGCATTACGGCGTTCTCTAAGGCGGGTGACAACCAGCTGAAGCGGGTCGCCCTCTGCATGGATGTTCGCGGCTGCCGCAGCAAAGAGGAGATCGAAACGGCGCTGGAGCAGCTGGACCAGCAGGGTATCGGGTACGAGATCCTGTTCCTTGACGCCCCCGACGATGTGCTGATGCGCCGCTACAGCGAGACCCGCCGCCGCCACCCCATCAGCATCGCGGAGAATGTCTCCACCCGGGAAGCTTTTGCCATTGAACGTCAGATCCTTCAGCCCCTCAAGGAGCGGGCCAACTACACCATCAATACGGCACTGCTCTCCACCGCTCAGAACAAAGAGCGCATCTGCGACTTGTTCCTGCGGGACGGCGGGGCCAAGCGGGCCATGCGGCTCACCATCATGTCCTTCGGCTTCAAGTTCGGTGTGCCGCCGGAAGCGGACCTGGTACTGGACGTCCGCTGCCTGCCCAATCCGTTCTATGTGCCGGAGCTCAAGCATCAGACCGGCCTGGATCAGGAGGTGGTGGATTTTGTCATGAGCCACCCGGAGGCACAGGAACTGCTGAAACGCTACGAGAGCTTTTTGGAGTATGCGCTGCCGCTCTACGTCAAGGAGGGCAAAAGTCAGCTGACCATTGCGGTGGGCTGCACCGGCGGCAAACACCGCTCCATCACCTTCGCGCGGAAGATCGCCGAATACTGCGAGCAGCTGGGCTACCACCCCGGCGTGCAGCACCGGGATTCCACCCGCAAATAAACCAGAAGAAAGAGAAACGACATGAGTTTTGCATCCCAGGCACGGGAAGAAATTGCCCGGCGCAGCCTGCAAAAGGATTGCTGCGTCCGCGCGGCGGCCTACGGCATCGCCTGCTTTGCCAAGTATTTTGATGCCAAGGGCCTCGTGCTCCAAACGGAACAGGCCCTGACGGCCCGTGTGGCCGAGCAGCTGTTTGCCCGCTGCGGCGTACAGGGCACCGTGCTGGAAAAGCCCCGCCCCAGCGGCGTGGTGTATGAGTTTGGCATCCGGGAGCCGGAACAGGTGGCCCGGCTGCACGAGCTGTTTGGCACCACCGGCTTTGAGACCAGCTTGCAGATCGACCCGGAGCTGATCCGCTGTCAGACGTGCGTCAGCGCTTACATCGGGTCGGCTTTTTTGTGCAGCGGCACCGTCACCGACCCGCAAAAGGAATACAATATTGAGTTTTTGACCAGCCGCACCAATCTTGCCAAGGACTTTGAGGCTTTGCTGGCCGAGCACGAGTTTACACCCCACCGCACCCGCCGCAACGGCGTCAACCTCATCTACGTCAAAAACAGTGCCAACGTGGAGCGCCTCCTGGCTTTTCTGGGGGCGGCTGAGGCGGCGGCGCAGATCAAGGCGCAGAAAGCCGTCAAGCAGGTGCGGAACCAGATCAACCGCCACACCAACTGCGACACCGCCAACCTCGGCAAAACTGCTCGGGCCAACGCCCAGACGCTGAAAGCCATCCGCTTTTTGCAGGAGCAGAACGCGATGGAAACTCTGCCGGAAGCGCTGCAGCTGGCCGCGGCCAAGCGGATGGAAGCGCCGGATCTGTCGCTGACGGCACTGTGTGCCTGCTTTGACCCGCCCATGAGCAAATCGGGGCTTTCTCACCGCATGAAAAAGCTGGAGGCGCTGGCCGACGCCCTGCGTCAGCGCCTGGAGGAAGACCACAAGAAGGAGGAGACAGCATGACCGAACCCAGCGAGAACAACAAGCAGGGGAGAGACTTTGTCCACCTCCACATCCATACCGAATACAGCCTGCTGGACGGTGCCTGCCGCATCGACCAGCTGATGGACCGGGTGAAGGAGTGCGGACAGACTGCCATTGCCTGCACCGACCACGGGGTGATGTATGGGTGCGTGCAGTTTTACAAGGCAGCAAAAAAAGCAGGCATCAAGCCGATCATCGGCTGTGAGGTCTACGTTGCCACCCGCACCCGTTTTGACAAAGTAAACAAGATCGACGGCAACAACCACCTGATCCTGCTGTGCAAAAACGAAACAGGCTACCAGAACCTCTGCAAGATGGTATCGGCCGCTTTTGTGGAGGGCTTTTACTCCAAACCCCGCGTGGATAAGCAGCTGTTGGAGCAGTACCACGAGGGGCTCATCTGCCTTTCCGCCTGCCTGGCGGGCGAGATCCCGCAGGCCCTTCTGGCGGGGGATTACGACCGGGCCGAAAGTACGGCTCTCTGGTATCAGGACCTCTTTGGCAAAGGCAATTATTACATTGAATTGCAGGACCACGGCCTCGAAGAAGACAACATCGTCCTTCCCCAGCTCATCAAGCTGGCACGGGAGACGGGCATCCCTATGGCGGCTACCAACGACTCCCACTATCTGCGCAAAGAGGACTCCAAGATGCAGGCCATCCTGCTTTGCATCCAGACGGGCAAGACCATGCAGGACGCTGACCGCATGGAGTTCCAGACCGATGAATTCTACGTCAAAACGACGGATGAAATGTATGAGCTGTTCTCCATGGTGCCGGAAGCCTGCGAAAATACGCAAAAAATCGCCGACCAATGCAATTTCGATTTTGAGTTCGGCCACACCAAGATCCCTTATTATAAGGCTCCCGGCGGCATGGACAATCAGGAGTTTTTTGAGAAGCTCTGCTGGGAAGGCCTGGAGCGCCGCTATGGCTCCGATGTGCCGCAGGCCAACAAAGACCGCCTGAACTATGAGATCGGCGTCATCAAGAAGATGGGCTATACCAACTACTACCTCATCGTCTGGGATTACGTCAACTATGCCAAAAGTCAGGGCATCCCGGTGGGCCCGGGCCGTGGCTCCGGCGCGGGCAGCATCGCAGCCTACAGCGTCGGCATCACCGATATCGACCCCATCCGCTACAACCTCATCTTCGAGCGCTTTTTGAACCCCGAGCGCGTCAGTATGCCCGATTTCGATGTAGACTTCTGCTACGAGCGGCGGCAGGAGGTCATCGACTACGTCAACCGCAAATACGGCGCGGACCATGTGGCCCAGATCGTCACCTTTGGCACCATGGCCGCCCGCAACGCCATCCGCGACGTGGGCCGTGTGCTGGGGATGCCCTACCAGAGCGTTGATGTGGTGGCAAAGCAGGTGCCGATGGAACTGAAGATGACGCTGAAACGCGCATTGGAGGTCTCGCCCGAACTCAAGAAGATGTACGACAATGACCCGCAGGTGACGGAGCTCATCGACACGGCGCTGAAAGTGGAGGGAATGCCCCGCCATGCTTCCACCCATGCGGCGGGCGTCGTCATCACGCCGGAACCCACGGACGATTACCTGCCGCTGGCCACCAACGACGGCCTGCCTGTGACCCAGTTCAACATGACGGAGATCGAAGAATTGGGCCTGCTGAAAATGGACTTTCTGGGCCTGCGCACACTGACCGTCATCCGGGATGCCGAGCTGGCCATCCAGAAAAAAGATCCGGCCTTCTCCCTCGCTAAGCTCGATTACGACGACCCGGAGACCTATAAAATGCTCTCCCGGGGCGAGACGGAAGGCGTGTTCCAGCTGGAATCCTCGGGCATGAAGCAGGTGCTGATGGGTCTGCAGCCGCAGAATTTGGAAGACGTCATCGCTCTCATCAGCCTGTACCGCCCCGGCCCCATGGACTCCATCCCCACCTACCTGCGCAACCGCCACGAGCCGGATAAGATCCGCTATAAAACGCCGCAGCTGGCCCACATCCTGGATGTTACCAACGGGTGCATCGTCTATCAGGAACAGGTCATGCAGATCTTCCGCGAGCTGGCGGGTTTTTCCTTTGGACAGGCCGACAACGTCCGCCGCGCCATGAGCAAAAAGAAGCATGCCGTTATGGAGGCGGAACGGGAGCATTTCGTTCATGGCTGCACCGACCCCGGCAACGAGTGCCCGGGCTGCGCGGCCAACGGCATCCCGGAAAAAGTAGCCAATGAGATCTACGATGAGATGTCCAGCTTTGCGTCCTACGCATTCAATAAGAGCCATGCGGCCTGCTACGCCTATGTTGCTTTTCAGACAGCCTACCTCAAGTGCCATTACCGCAGCGAGTTCATGGCTGCCCTGCTCACCAGTGTGCTGGACAACACCGATAAGGTCATCGAATATTCCGGCGAGTGCGCCCGTCTTGGCATCAAAGTCCTGCCGCCGGACGTCAACATCTCCAATGGCGGCTTCACCGCCGATGCCGCTGGGCAGATCCGCTTTGGCCTCAACGCCGTCAAAAATGTAGGGCGCAACCTCATTGACCGCGTGGTGGAGGAACGGCAGGAGAAGCCCTACGCCAGCCTTTACGATTTCTGCAAGCGACTGTACGGCGGCACCGAGATGAACCGCCGTTCCGTGGAAAGCCTCATCAAGGCGGGTGCGTTCGACAGCATAGGTGTCAACCGCCGCAGCCTTGTGGAAGCGGTGGAGGGCATCCTCAAGAGCATCGAGAGCGACACCAAACGGAACCTCGACGGTCAGTTGGATCTCTTCTCGGTGATGATGGGGGAGGATACGGGCTCTTCCGACGATACCTATGAGATCAAACCCTTCCCGGAGTACACCCATGCCGAGCTGCTGCAGCAGGAAAAAGAGGTCAGCGGCCTGTATCTGTCCGGCCATCCGCTGGACGCCTACCGTGAGCAATCGGCCCACATTGCTTCCCACAGCATCAAGATGCTGACGGGAGAGGATGCCAATAAGTTGGACAACTCCACCGTCCGCATTGTCTGTACCATCGTCAAAAACCGCATGATGACCACAAAATCCAACACCCTCATGGCCTTTACCAGTGTGGAAGACCTGACGGGTACGATGGAGGTCATCGTGTTCCCCAAAACGCTGGACGCATACCGTGACGCCATCCAGGAGAACGCCGTCGTCGTCATCGAGGGCCGCCTTTCAGTCCGGGAGGATGAGCCGGCCAAGCTGATGGCCGAAAGCATCCTGCCCATCGAGGGCTATGACCCCAGGCGCCCTCAGGCCAACAAGCCCAATCGGATGCGGGACGCCGCCCAGCGGCTCTATATCCGCCTGCCCTCGCGCAGCTGCCCGGAGTACGCCAAGGTCATCAACCTGTTGGAGATCTTCGATGGCGATATGCCCGTCATCTTCTATCTGGAAGACACCAAGCAGAAGCTTGCTGCACCCCGGCGGCTGTACACCTCCGGCCATCCGCTCTTCTTCCAGGAGCTCAAGCGGGTAGTGGGCGAACACAATGTTGCAACAAAATGACATTTCCGTGCACGAATCCCGACAGATAAACGGTTTCCAAATGCCGGGGATTGTGGTATAATTAACAAGGCAAGGAATCGTAACAGTACGAAACGCAGCGGCTGCTCTCTGGAAGAAGGGGAGGGCAGCCTGAATGGCGAAAAACAAATTGGAGGGAATCTCTCTATGGAAAAGCAAATCAAAACCATCGGTGTTCTGACCAGCGGCGGCGACGCCCCCGGCATGAATGCCGCTGTCCGTGCCGTGGTGCGTACCGGCCTGCACAAGGGCTTCCGCATGATCGGCATTCAGCGCGGTTACAATGGCCTGCTGAACGGCGAGTGCTTTGAAATGAACCTGCGCAGCGTCTCGAACATTATTTCTGCCGGCGGCACCATCCTGTACACGGCCCGCTGTCTGGAGTTCAAGACCAAAGAGGGTCAGGACAAGGGCGCTGCCAAATGCCGTGAGCTGGGAATCGACGCACTGGTGGTCATCGGCGGTGATGGCTCCTACCGCGGTGCCCGTGAGCTGGCTCACCGCGGCATCCCGATGATCGGTCTGCCCGGCACCATCGACAACGATATTGCCTGCACCGATTACACCATTGGTTACGATACGGCTATGAATACCGCACTGGAAATGATCGACAAGCTGCGCGACACCACCCAGAGCCACGACCGCTGCAGCGTTGTCGAGGTCATGGGCCGCAACGCAGGCTACATTGCCCTGAACGTTGCCATTGCCTCCGGCGCGATGGCTGTCCTGCTGCCGGAGAAGGAATTCGATATGCAGCATGACATTCTGGATAAGATCACCGAGACCCAGCGCACCGGCAAGCGTCACTTCATCGTCATCGTTGCCGAGGGCATCGGTCACTCTCAGGAGATTGCCAACGAGATCCAGGCTCGCACTGGCATCGACACCCGTGCCACCATTCTGGGCCATGTCCAGCGCGGCGGTTCTCCCACTCTGCGTGACCGCGTGAACGCCTCCGCCATGGGCTACCATGCCGTCTGCCTGCTGGAGCAGGGTAAGTATAACCGCATCGTCGGCATGAAGGGTGAGCATCTCGTGGATTACCCCGTGGATGAGGCTTTGGAAATGACCAAGGCTCTGGACCCCGTTCTGGTGGATGTGTGCAACACGATTTCCATCTAAAAATCCCATCCCAACAAATTCGGCACGGTCTGCCTGTCTGAACGACAGCAGACCGTGCCTTTTTGTTTGCCTTACTGCTAGGTGCTGCGCAAAAATCCATGTCGCAATAATCGACGAGCCTTCGATTAAAAGCAGAACAAATAAACGCTCTGTATTTCAAAAAGTTGACTTAAAGTCAACGAATGCTCCGATGAAGCTGCGCCGGGCGAATACAAAACGTATAAACTCTTACTTCCTCTCGCGCTGGGTTGGAAAATGTGGTATACTAAGCTGGAAAACGAGAGTATGGGGGATAATCAAATGTTGGATTTGGAACAGGCCAGGCAGCGTGTGCAGGAGCTGCGCACGGTCATCGAGAAGAACAACCGTCTTTACTACGATCAGGATGCGCCCGAGCTGGAAGATTTTGAGTACGATGCCCTGACCCGGGAGCTGAAAGAACTGGAAGCAGCCTACCCGGAATTGATCACGCCCGCATCGCCCACTCAGCACGTCGGCGGTACGCCCAGCGGACGCTTCGCCAAGGTGACCCATACCGTTAAAATGGAGAGTCTGCTGGATGCGTTCTCCTACGACGAACTGCGGGATTTTGACCGCCGTGTACAGGAAGTCGGTATCGAGCCGGAGTATGTGGTGGAGATCAAGATCGACGGCCTTTCCTGCAGTCTGGAGTACGAAAACGGCGAGCTGGTGCGTGCTTCCACCCGTGGCGACGGCGTTGTCGGCGAGGATGTCACCGCCAATGTTCGGGCCATCAAAAAGATCCCAAAACATCTGAAGAACGCCCCCGCATTTCTGGAAGTGCGGGGTGAGGTGTATATGCCGCACGAGGCGTTCCAGCATCTCTGCGCCGAGCAGGAGCTGCAAGGAACCGCGCCTTTTAAAAATCCCCGCAATGCGGCGGCAGGTTCGCTGCGCCAGAAGGATCCTAAAATCACAGGAAGCCGCGGCCTCTCCATCTTTGTGTTCAATGTGCAGCAGATCCGCGGCAAGGAGCTGACGACCCACGCCGAAAGCCTCGATTATTTGAAGAGCCTCGGCCTGCCCGTCTCGCCGCGCTACCACATTGTTCACAATATAGAGGATGCCATTGCCGAGATCGAGCAGATCGGACAGAATCGTTCCAAACTTGATTTTGATATGGATGGTGCAGTCATTAAGGTGAACCGTTTTGCACAGCGCGATTTGATGGGCTCCACCAATAAATTCCCGCGCTGGGCCATTGCGTTCAAGTATCCGCCGGAAGTCAAAGAGACGACTCTCCGCAGCATTGAGGTGGCTGTGGGCCGTACGGGTGTGTTGACCCCCACGGCCTGCTTCGACCCGATTTTTCTGGCAGGCACCACCGTCGCCCGCGCCACCCTCCACAACGAGGATTTCATCCACCAGTTTGGCCTGCGCATCGGCGACACCATTCAGGTGCGGAAAGCAGGCGATATCATCCCGGAAGTGATCGGTGTCACCCACCACGCCGAGGACGCCGACCCCTATGAGATGCCCACGGTCTGCCCCTCCTGCGGCGCACCCGTCGTACATTTGGAGG
>RKCM01000197.1 GCA_014858325.1 Oscillospiraceae bacterium
GAGCGTTAAGACCGGCGGCTGCGGCGAGTGCCAGACTTCCTGCCAGTCCGCTTGCAAGACCTCCTGCGGCGTGGCTAACCAGCAGTGCGAGAACAGCAATAAGTAAGTTTTGCAAACCCTATGCCGCCTTTGCCGGGCGGCATTTTTTTGTGGCATGGAGGTAAAAATGGTACATCAGTATCAACTCAACGGATATAACATCGTGCTGGATACCTGCAGCGGTTCGGTGCACGTGGTGGACGAAGTGGCGTATGACATCATCGCCCTCTACCCCGACCACAGCGCCGACGAGATCGTGTCTGCCATGATGGAAAAATACGGCAGCCGCGAGGATGTGACGGAGGAGGACCTCCGCCAGTGCATCGCAGATGTGGCTGCTTTGAAAGAGGCCGGCAAGCTGTGGAGCCCGGACGTCTACGAAAACATGGCGTTCGATTTCAAAAATCGGAACACCGTGGTCAAGGCACTCTGCCTCCACGTTGCCCATACCTGCAACCTCAACTGCTCCTATTGCTTTGCCTCGCAGGGCCGCTATCAGGGCGACCGGGCCCTCATGAGCTTTGAGGTGGGCAAGCGGGCCATGGATTTCCTCATCGAGAACAGCGGCTCCCGCCGCAATCTGGAAGTGGATTTCTTCGGCGGCGAGCCGCTGATGAACTTTGAGATGGTGAAAAAGCTGGTGGCCTACTGCCGCGAGCAGGAGAAGATCCACAATAAGAACTTCCGCTTCACCATGACCACCAACGGCGTGCTCATCGACGACGATGTCATCGATTTCTGCAACAAGGAGTGCCACAACGTGGTCCTCAGCCTGGATGGCCGCAAGGAAGTCAACGACCGCTTCCGCAAGGACTACACCGGCAAGGGCAGCTACGATACCATTGTGCCCAAGTTCCAGGAGTTCGTGAAAAAGCGCGGTGACAAGAACTATTACATGCGGGGCACCTACACCCACTACAACACGGATTTCACCAACGACATCTTCCACATGGCGGACCTGGGCTTTACGGAGTTGAGCATGGAGCCGGTGGTCTCCAAGCCCGGCGATCCCAGCGCCCTGACGGAAGAGGACCTGCCCATCCTGAAGGAGCAGTACGAGATCCTCGCCAAAGAAATGATCAAGCGCGACCGCGAGGGCCGGGGCTTTACCTTCTACCATTACATGATCGACCTCACCGGCGGCCCCTGCATCTACAAGCGCATTTCCGGCTGTGGCTCCGGCACCGAGTACATGGCCGTTACCCCCTGGGGCGATCTGTACCCCTGCCACCAGTTCGTGGGCGACCCCAAGTACCTCATGGGCGACATCTGGAAGGGCGTCACCAACACTGCCGTGCGGGATGAGTTCAAGCACTGCAACGCCTACGCCCGCGAGGAGTGCAAGAACTGCTGGGCCAAACTCTATTGCTCCGGCGGCTGCGCGGCCAACTCCTACCACGCCACCGGCAGCATCACCGGCGTGTACGAGTACGGCTGCGAGCTGTTCAAGAAGCGGATGGAGTGCGCCATCATGATCAAGGTGGCCGAAAATCAGGAGCTGGCAGCGCAGGGCATCGAGGTGCCCATCGAGCTGGGCTCCACCTGCAACGCCTGCGCCGACGGCGAGGCCTGCGACTAAATGAAGACGCCCATCGTGGACTTTGTGCGCCGGTACGCCGCTTCCGGCACCTCCCGCCTCCACATGCCCGGCCACAAGGGCTGCGGACCGCTGGGCTGTGAGCAATGGGACATCACCGAGATCCAGGGGGCCGATGAGCTTTACGAGGCCGAGGGCGTCATCGCCGAGAGCGAGGCCAACGCCACGGCCCTCTTTGGCACCGTGCACACCTACTACAGCACCGAGGGCTCGTCCCAGTGCATCCGGGCCATGCTGGCGCTGGCACTGCAAAGCGCAAAACCGACCGGGCAGCGCCCGGTGCTTTGCGCGGCCCGCAACGCCCACAAAGCCCTGCTCTATGCCGCTGCTTTGCTGGATTTTGATATCCAGTGGCTCTGGCCCGCCGCCGATGCGGCAGAGGCCCTGTGCAGCTGCCCGGTCTCTCCCGCTGCGCTGGAAGCCGCGCTCACGGCAGGGGAGAGGGCGGGGCAGGCACCCTTTGCCGTCTACGTCACCAGCCCGGATTATCTGGGCGGCGTGCAGGATATCGCAGGCCTTGCCCGGGTCTGCACGGCCCACGGCCTGCCCCTGCTGGTGGACAACGCCCACGGGGCCTACCTGCGCTTTCTGCCGGAGGATCGGCATCCTGTGGCGCTGGGCGCGGCCATCTGCTGCGATTCCGCCCACAAGACCCTCCCGGTGCTGACGGGCGGCGCTTACCTGCACCTGGGGCAGAATGCCCCCGTGCGGGACGAAGCTACGGTGCGCAATACGCTGAACCTCTTCG
Organism: Oscillospiraceae bacterium; assembly: GCA_014858325.1. GTDB lineage: Bacteria > Bacillota > Clostridia > Oscillospirales > Ruminococcaceae > Faecalibacterium. The sequence goes on from RKCM01000197.1 coordinate 2,385, forward strand.
GCTCCACCAGCCCCTCCTATCTGATCCTGCAGTCGCTGGACGCAGCCAACGCCGCGCTGGCCGGGGAGTGGCCCCGGCAGCTGGCGGAGTGCTGCGCCGCGCTGGAAACACTCCGGCAGGCCCTCAACGCCTTTGCCCCCGGCTTTGCACGGGCGGGCAATGCGCCGGACCGGGAACCCCTCAAGCTGACGCTGGATGCGGCGGCGGTGGGGTACACGGGCGGCGAGCTGGCACAGACGCTGCGCAGCCGTGCCATCGAGTGCGAGTATGCCGACCCCCGCTATGTCGTCCTGATGCCCACCCCGGCCAACCGCCCAGAGGACTTCGCCCGGCTGCGGGAGGCGCTGCTGTCCCTGCCCAAGCGCCCGCCGCTTGCCGTGCAGAGCGACGCGGCCCTCTTCCGGGCGCTGGCCAGTCAGCAGGCGCAAACGCCGCCCGGCTGCACCATCCGCGAGGCCATCTTTGCCCCGCAGGAGATGGTCCCGGCAAAGGATGCGGTGGGCCGCATCTGCGCCATGCCCACCGTCTCCTGCCCGCCCGCCATCCCCATCACCGTCAGCGGCGAAGTCGTCACCCCCGCCGCCGTGCAGCTGATGGAGCGGTACGGCATCCAGAAGCTCTCGGTTCGGAAAGCCCTGAAATAAAAGCAAAAAACACCGCTGAAGCGCTATGCCTCAGCGGTGTTTTTGCTGCATCGGAGATGCTTACTCGATGCCCAGGACCTTGTAATCCTGATCTTCGACGGCCTTCTTCAACTCTTCGATGTCTACGTTTTCAGTCAGGGTGACCACGGCGGTGCCGGCGGTGTGGCTGACCACGGCCTCGCTGACAGCGGGCAGGGCCTCCAGAGCCTTCTTCACGCGGGCCTCACAGTGGCCGCACATCATCCCTTCAATGTGCATGGTTTTCTTCATCGTATTGTCCTCCTGATGAATGTTTTCATGATTTTCTTTATCTTCAACCGTTTCCTCGGCCACGGGGGCAGGGGAGGCGGCGGGAGCCGAAATGGGTTTGGCCTTGCGGTCGTGTTTGGTGCTGTGCAGGTCAAAGAGGTTCAGCCGCAGGGCATTGCTCACGACGCAGAAGCTGGATAGGCTCATGGCGGCGGCACCGAACATCGGGTTAAGGGTGAGCCCCAGCGGGATGAAGACGCCTGCTGCCAACGGGATGCCGATGACGTTGTAAATAAACGCCCAGAAGAGGTTTTCGTGGATGTTGCGCAGGGTGGCGCGGCTCAGCCGGATGGCGGCGGGTACATCGGAGAGCTTGGAGTTCATCAGCACCACGTCCGCTGCGTCAATGGCCACGTCGGTGCCTGCACCGATGGCGATGCCGATGTCGGCCCGGGTCAGGGCGGGAGCGTCGTTGATGCCGTCGCCCACCATGGCCACCTTGCCGCTTTCCTGCAGCCTGCGGATGACGGCTTCCTTGCCGTCCGGCAAAACGCCCGCGATCACTTCGTCCACGCCCGCCTGCCTGCCGATGGCGTCGGCGGTGCGCTGGTTGTCGCCGGTGAGCATCACCACCCGGATGCCCATGCCCTGCAGCTCTCGGATGGCCCGGGGACTGTCCTCCTTGAGGGTGTCCGCCACGGCGATGACGCCCAGCAGACGGCCTGCCCCGCCAAAGAAGAGGGGCGTTTTGCCCTCGGCGGCTAGGCCTGCGGCGTCGGCCTGCAGGGCCTGCGGCACCGTGACCTTTGTTGCAATGAATGCAGCATTGCCGCCGAAGATCTCCATGCCGTCCAGTTTTGCCGTCAGGCCGTTGCCAGGCAGGGCAGCAAAGTCGGTCACATCGGGGGCGGCGACCGTCTCGGTCTCGGCATAGGCCCGCACGGCCTTGGCCAGCGGGTGCTCACTCTTTTGCTCCAGCGACGCCGCCAGCGTCAGCAGTTCGCTTTCGGAGACACCCTCGACGGGGAGGATATCGGTGACCTTCGGCTCACCGCTGGTGATGGTGCCGGTCTTGTCCAGCGCCACGATCTGGGTGCGGCCGGCGGCCTCCAGCGAAGCGGCGGTCTTGAAGAGGATGCCGTTTTTGGCCCCCAGACCGTTGCCCACCATGATGGCCACGGGCGTGGCCAGACCCAGCGCACAGGGGCAGCTGATGACCAGCACGGAGATGCCCCGGGCCAGCGCATAGCCCAGCTCATGGCCCAGCAGCAGCCAGACGAGGGTGGTGAGGACGGCGATGGAGATGACGGCGGGCACAAAAAAGCCCGATACCGTATCGGCGATCTTGGCAATGGGGGCTTTGGTGGCGGCAGCGTTGCTCACCATCTGGATGATCTGGGCCAGCGTGGTGTCCTCGCCCACGCGGGTGGCCTCGCACTTCAAAAAGCCGGACTGGTTGGTGGTGGCGGCGGAGACCTTGTCGCCCGCAGCCTTGTCCACCGGGATGCTCTCGCCGGTCAGGGCGCTCTCGTTCACGGCGCTGATGCCCTCCAGCACCCGGCCGTCCACGGGGATGTTCTCGCCCGGGCGGACAACGAAGACGTCGCCCTTCTGCACCTGCTCGATGGGCACCGTCACCTCCGCGCCCTCCCGCAGCAGGGTGGCGGTTTGGGGGGCCAGCTTCATCAGACTCTTCAGCGCGTCGGTGGTCCTGCCCTTGGAGCGGGCCTCCAGCATCTTGCCCACGGTGATGAGGGTCAAGATCATGGCGGCGGACTCAAAGTAGAACTCCATCATGTAGTGCATCACCAGCGCGTCGTTGCCGTCCAGCTGGGCACGGGTCATGGCAAAGAGGGCGTAGGTGCTCCACGCAAAGCTGGCCGAGGAGCCCAGCGCCACCAGCGTATCCATGTTGGGGGCCCCGTGGAGGAGACCCTTGAAGCCGTTGATGAAGAATTTCTGGTTGATGACCATGACGATGCCCGCCAGCAGCAGCTGGACGAGCCCCATGGCGATGTGGTTGCCGTCGAACCAGTGGGGCAGCGGCCAGCCCCACATCATGTGGCCCATGGAGAAGTACATCAGCACCAGCAGAAAGCCCAGCGAGGCGACCAGCCGCCGCTTGAGTTTGGGCGTTTCGTGGTCGGCCAATGCGTCCAGCGCAGCGCTGGGGCTGCTCTGCGCCGCGCCCGCCGCCTTGGGGCTGGCTCCGTAGCCAGCCTCCTGTACAGCCTTGACGATGGCCGCCGGGCTGGCCGTGCCCTCCACTCCCATGGAGTTGGTCAGCAGGCTCACCAAGCAGGCGGTGACGCCCGGCACCTGTTTGACGGCCTTTTCCACCCGGGCAGAGCAGGCCGCGCAGCTCATGCCCGTTACATTGTATTGTTCCATTGTTGCCTCCGATGCCAATAGGGATGGAAAAAAACGCGTCACATCAGCTTATTCATGATCCACATGAACTCTTCCAGCTTTTCGGTGCCGCCGTTTTTCAGATCCTGCGCCACGCAGGTGCCCAGATGCTGTTCGATGAGCTCCCGGGTAAAGCCGTTCAGCGCACTCTTGGCGGCTGCCGCCTGCACCAGAACATCGGTGCAGTATGCGTCGTTTTCCACCATTTTGCGGATGCCCCGGATCTGCCCCTCGATGCGGTTGAGCCGGTGGAGCAGAGCCTTCAGCTCCTCCGGGCTGCGGTCCCTGCGGCGGCAGCCGCATTCGTTGAGGGGGGCCGGGTTCGTATGTTCGTCTGCGGCCTCGGTGCAGTGGGGGCAGGCGGGCTGTTTCTGGATCTCCGACATGAGAAAGTCTCCCTTCCAAGTTGGTTTGCATTCACTTTATTCTGATACCCCGTATGGGTATCGCTCTCTACAACAGCATTTTAACACAGTTTGTCCTATAAAACAAGTAGGGAATGGAATACAAACGTGAAAATTTTGTGAAAATAAGAAAACACAAAAGCAGAAACGGGAGCCCCTTTTCAGAGTGCTCCCGTTTCTGCTTGTTTAGGATAGGAAAGAGAATGGCTTAAATAGGGGAGAGGGCGCTCAGCCGAGGTTGGTGTAGCCCATCAGGTAGCGGTCCACCGCGGCGGCACAGTCCCGGCCCTCCCGCAGGCCCCAGACCACGAGGCTCTGGCCCCGGCGCATATCGCCGCAGGCAAACACCTTTTCTACGTTGGTCTTAAAGCCCTCGGTGGCGACGCAGCCGCGGCCCGTCATCTCTACGCCGAAGGCATCGGCCACATAGCTTTCGCAGCCCACGAAGCCCGCCGCGATGAAGGCCAGCTGGCACTCGTAGGTGAACTCCTCGCCCGTGGGCACCATGTTGGTGCGGCCGGTGGCGGGGTCTTTTTCCGGCTTCAGGGTGGCGATGACGGCCCCGGTCAGGTTTCCAGCCTCGTCTTTCAGAAACTCCTTTACGGTGGTCTGGTAGACGCGCGGGTCCTTGCCGAACTTTGCCAGACACTCGGTCTGGCCGTAGTCCACCTTCAGCACCTTAGGCCACTCGGGCCAGGGGTTCGAGGCCGCCCGGGTCTTGGGGGGCTGGGGCATCATTTCCAGCGCCATCAGGTCGGTGCAGCCCTGCCGCAGCGCGGTGCCCTGGCAGTCGTTGCCGGTGTCGCCGCCGCCAATGACCAGCACGTTTTTGCCCTTGGCATCGATGGCCCTGCCGTCCGCAAAATCGGAGTCCAGCAGGCTCTTGGTCACGCTGGTAAGGTAATCCACCGCAAAGTGCACGCCGTTTGCGTCCCGGCCGGGGACGTTCAGGTCGCGGGGCTTCTTCGCGCCGCAGCACAGCACCACGGCGTCGTAGCCGTTCAGGATCTCCTCGGCGCTCACGGCTCCGCCCACATCCATGTTGGTGCGGAACTCGATGCCCTCGGCCTGCATGATCTTCAGGCGGCGCTCGATGACGCTCTTTTCCAGCTTCATGTTGGGGATGCCGTACATCAGCAGGCCGCCGATGCGGTCTGCCCGCTCAAAGACGGTGACGGCGTGGCCCCGGATGTTCAGGTACTCCGCCGTGGCCAGGCCGGAGGGTCCGCTGCCGATGACGGCTACGCTCTTGCCCGTCCGGGCCGGGGGCGGCGTTACCCGCATCCAGCCCTTGGCGTAGGCCGTCTCCACAATGGCGTGCTCGTTCTCGCGGACGGTGACGCTGTTGCCGGTCACATCGCCGCAAGTGCAGGCCGCTTCACACAGAGCGGGGCAGACCCGGCTGGTGAACTCCGGGAAGCGGTTGGTGGCCTTGAGCCGATGCAGCGCCATCTCCCACTTGCCCTGATACACCAGATCGTTCCACTCGGGGATAAGGTTGTTCAGCGGGCAGCCGGAGGCCATACCGCCGATCATCATGCCCGCCTGGCAGAAGGGCACGCCGCAGTCCATGCAGCGGGCCGCCTGGGTCTGCTGCTCCTCGCGGGAGAGCCAGATGTGAAATTCGTTGAAGTTTTCGATCCGCTCCAGCGGCGGGATGTCCGCGCTGGTCTTGCGGGTATAATCCATAAATCCAGTCAGTTTACCCATGGTTCATCCCTCCTCACTTGTGCTTCTGCACGGCGTAGAACGCTTCGATCTGCGCCTGCTCGCCGTCCAGGCCGCGCTCCTCCATGGAAGCGATGACCCGCAGCATCCGATCGTAGTCGTAGGGGAGGACTTTCTTGAACTTGGGCAGATACTCGCTGAAGTTGTCCAGGATCTCTTTGCCGCGGGGGGAGCCGGTGGCTTCCACGTGCTCGCGGATAAGCTCCTTCAGGGTGGCCACGTCGTACTTGTGCTCCACAGGCTCCAGGCTGACGGTCTCCTTGTTGACGCGCTGATAGAAATCCCAGTTCTCGTCCAGCACATAGGCCACGCCGCCCGTCATACCGGCGGCGAAGTTCTTGCCCGTCCGGCCCAGCACCACCACGGTGCCGCCCGTCATGTACTCGCAGCCGTGGTCGCCCACGCCTTCCACAACGGCCGTTGCGCCCGAGTTGCGGACGCCGAAGCGTTCGCCTGCCACGCCGCAGACAAAGGCCTTGCCGCCCGTTGCGCCGTAGAGGGAAACGTTGCCGGTGATGATGTTGTCCTCGGGCTTAAAGGGGATGCCATCCGGCGGGCGGACGACGATCTTGCCGCCCGAGAGGCCCTTGCCCATGTAGTCGTTGCAGTCGCCGGTCAGCTCCAGCGTCAGTCCCTTGGGGATGAAAGCGCCAAAGCTCTGGCCGCCGGCTCCCTCGCAGTGGACGGTGTACACATCGTCGGGCAGGTCGTTGCCGTATTTGCGGGTGATCTCGCTGCCGAGGATGGCGCCAAAGGCACGGTCGGTGTTGGAGACCTTGAGGGAGACGCTCTGGGGGTTCTTGCTGCCCAGTTTGAACTTCTTGAGCAGCACCTTCATGTCCAGCGTGTCTTCCAGATGGAAGTTGTAGGTGTCCGCCGGCACAAAGTGGACGTTGCTGTTTTCGATGGCGGGGTTGTGCAGGATGCACTCCAGATTCATCTTAGAGGCCCGGCTGCCGGGGGCAGAGGGCTTGACGTGGAGCAGGTCGGTGCGGCCCACCAGCTCGTCCACGGTGCGCACGCCCAGCTTGGCCATGTACTCCCGCAGCTCCTGTGCCACAAAGGTCAGGTAGTGGATGACATACTCCGGCTTGCCCTTGAAGTGCTTGCGCAGCTCAGGGTTCTGGGTGCAGATGCCCATGGGGCAGGTGTCCAGATTGCACACCCGCATCATGACGCAGCCCAGCGTCATCAGCAGCGTGGTGCCAAAGCCAAACTCCTCTGCACCCAGCATACAGCTGATGGCCACGTCGCGGCCGGAGAGCAGCTTGGAGTCGCTCTCAATGCGGACACGGCTGCGCAGGCCGTTCAGGATCAGGGTCTGGTGGGTCTCGGCGATGCCCAGCTCCCAGGGCATACCGGCGTTTTTGATGGAGTTGCGGGGGGCTGCGCCCGTGCCGCCGTCGTAACCGGCGATCAGGATCACCTGTGCGCCGCCCTTGGCCACGCCGGCCGCAATGGTGCCGACGCCCGCCTCGCTGGCCAGCTTCACGTTGATGTTGGCCCGGCGGTTGGCGTTCTTCAGGTCATAGATGAGCTCGGCCAGGTCCTCGATGGAGTAGATGTCGTGGTGGGGCGGGGGAGAAATGAGGCCCACGCCGGTGGTGCTGTGGCGGGTTTTGGCGATCCACGG
>RKCM01000172.1 GCA_014858325.1 Oscillospiraceae bacterium
AGCAGGAAGAACAGGACCAGCATCTGCGGCACAAAGCCCAGCACCGCGCCGACACCGGCCACGATACCGTCCATGATCAGGCCGTACAGCCAGCCTGCCACGCCGATGCTCTCCAGGAAGCCGCCCAGAGCGCCCGGCACGATCTCGCCAAACAGGACATCGTTGGTCCAGTCGGTGGCAAAGGTACCGATGGCCCAGCCGCCGTCCGCAATGGAGGTGCCCATGGCCAGGGAGTACATCAGATACATGATGACGGCGAAGATGGGCAGGGCCAGCACACGGTTGGTGACGATCTGGTCGATCTTATCGGAAGCGGTCAGGTGCTCCACGCGGGCCTTCTTCTTGACGGCCTTGGAGACGACCTCGTTGATGTAAGCGTAGCGCTGGTTGGTGATGATGCTCTCGGCGTCATCGTCCATCTCGGTCTCGCAGTCCTTGATGTGCTGGTCGATGTGGTCCAGCAGATCCTTGGGCAGGTTCAGCTCGGCCTGTACCTTGTCGTCGCGCTCAAACAGCTTGACGGCGTACCAGCGCAGGAAGCGCTCATCGACCTTGCCCTGGATGGACTCCTCGATGTGGGCAATGGCGTGCTCGACGCTGCCGGTAAAGACGTGGGGCAGCTCGCCGACCTTGCCGGCCTTGGCAGCGGCGGCAGCCATCTGTGCAGCCTTCTCGCTGCCCTCGTTCTTCAGTGCGCTGATCTCCACAGCCTGGCAGCCCAGCTCTGCGCTCAGCTTCTTCAGGTCGATCTTGTCGCCGTTCTTGCGCACCAGGTCGATCATGTTGACGGCCATGACCACGGGGATGCCCAGCTCGATGAGCTGGGTGGTCAGGTAGAGGTTGCGCTCAATGTTGGTGCCATCGATGATGTTCAGGATGGCGTCGGGCTTCTCGCCCACCAGATAGCTGCGGGCAACCACCTCTTCCAGCGTGTACGGAGACAGGGAGTAGATGCCGGGCAGGTCCTGGATGACAACATCCTCCGCGCCCTTCAGCTTGCCTTCCTTCTTTTCCACCGTAACACCGGGCCAGTTGCCGACGTACTGGTTGGAGCCGGTCAGTGCGTTGAACAGGGTCGTTTTACCGCAGTTCGGGTTGCCGGCCAATGCAATTTTAATACTCATTGCGTGTCCTTTCCTCTCTTTGGAATCAAACCACTTCGATCATTTCGGCATCGGCCTTGCGCACGCTCAGTTCGTAGTTGCGCACGGTCAATTCCATGGGGTCGCCCAGAGGGGCCACCTTGCGGACGTAGATCTGGACACCCTTGGTGATGCCCATGTCCATGATGCGGCGCTTGACGGGGCCTTCGCCATGCAGCTTTGCCACCGTGGCCGTCTCACCCACCTTGACGTCTTTCAGAGTCTTCATTGAAAAATCCTCCTCTACTTGTCTTTATACGAGAGACTATTCCAGTTTCGGAGCAGCTCTCCAAACAGCGGTTTCGGCGCTGTTCAGCCGATCATAATGCGGTTCGCCATGGTCTTATCCAGTGCGATCCGGCTTTCTTTGACCTGCAGGATCAGATTGCCTGCAATTTCATTGACGACTGTGATGGTGCTGCCCACCACAAAGCCCAGCTCTGCCAGGTGCTGGCGGACTTCATCCTTGCCCGTGATTTTTTTGATGGTGACGGTCTCGCCCGCCTTGGCCATTGTCAAAGGCATCATATTTCCACTCCTTACTCTTTCCCATTGAGCTTGGTAGGTTCCGGCCTCGGTTAGTCAGCCACAACTATCAGCAATGACAGTTTACGCTTACTAACCTTTGCTGTCAATAGTTTTTTCACAAATTGCAGTTAGTTTGTAGATACAAACAATTTTTCTTCCCAAAGTTCCCAGAAATTTTTGCAGAGATAACAACAACTAACTCAAAAGTTTATGCTTGCTAACTTTTCTCGATAGTCCGCTCTGTTTTCACCCGGCATCTTTTTTCTGTACGCTCCATAGATCTCGTCTCGTCATATTTTTCAGCACAACACAGCCGCCCGGTGCAGTGGTCATGCTGCATCGGGCGGCCGCGTGTCAAAAGGAGGATTTCTTCCCGCCGGTGCGTGGAGGCTCCGGCGGGCGCCAGGATAAAAAGAGAGTATTAGAAGAGAATGTCGTTGTTAAGCCGCCACGGTCAGGCGGGCAATGGGGGTGCCGCTGTGGAACAGCCGCAGGTAGACCGCCGTGCACTTGCTCAGCTGGTCAAAGCGCCGCCGGGCGGCAGCGGGCTCGCCGTAGGATTTCCAGCAGCCGCAGCAGGTGAAGTTCTGGCCGCGGTTTTCAATAAAGCCCACCACATCGGGGAGCGGATAGCCCAGAAAAACGCCGATCTCATGTGGAAACTCCGCCTGACAGCAGAGCCGCCGGGACAGCTGGTTCAGCAAAGCGCCTGTCTGCTCCTGCTCTGCAGGCAGCTGATACCCCTCCTGCCGGAGAAATTCCTGCACGGCCTTATCGGCCAGCACCGCCGAAAGCTGAGCTTCGCGGTAAACATAGACCAAAAAGCGGTGGGTCCGCGCGCAACCCTTCATCACCCGGACGCGGAGGCCCTTGCCGTTCAGCTGCTCATTCCAGCTGCGCACACGGCGGGCAAGGTCGGCACAGTCCCGCGTCTCGTAGCGGAACAGTCCGGCCGGTTTGAGCCCGGCCAACACGGGCGCGCACTGCTCGATCATCACGGTCTCAAAATTACGCTCCATGGTCGGTCTCCTCTTTTCCGGGTGGGCTTTGTGGGGAGTATTCCCCCGCCGGAGCCTCTTGATGCAGGCTCCGTGGTTAGGTTATTCTAACCAAAATACCGAAAAGAATGCGGCTGCTTCTCTGCCTGCCGCTTTGTGGTTAGTCATTTCTAACGTGGCATTATCATACCACAGCCCCGGCCACTTGTCAACGGGTTTTGGAAAAGTTTTGAGAGATTTTTTACGAGCACCAAAAATGCCCGCCTGCGCGAGGGCTTTCGTCCCATGCACAAGCGGGCATTCGGCCTTTTCCGTATTTCAGCGATTGCTCACATTCAGCCGTTCTTTCAGACTCTCCTGCAATACCTGCGAAAAATTCACACCGTTCTTCTCCGCCAGGTCGTTCAGCCAGGAAGGCAACGTCACATTTTTTCGCACTGTGCGTAAATCGTTGGCACGGCGATAGGCAGCAAAGTCAATATCCACCAGCGTCACCAACTCATCTTTCGCCGGATGCGGCATTGCACCCGACGCTTTCGGGATCTCACGCCCGGCGTCTTCTTCCGAAATGCCCCACAGCCCGATGGCATCCCGCGCCATCTCAATGGCGTCGGCCAAATCATCGCCCTCGGTATTGATCTCCAAATCGGGAACATAGACCACATAGCCACGCTCCGCAGGGGTCAATAAAATAGGATATACGGTTTTCATGGAAAAGCTCCCTTCTATTTTCAAAATCGGGGGTTATTTCAACCCCCGGCGCTTGATGATAGCCTTTGCCAGAAGCTCGTTGACTTCCTTATGGCGCGGAACAGTCTCGCTCTCACTGCCGTTTGTAAACACCATGTGATTACTACCCTGCCGCATCAACCACCAACCGTTGCGCTTGAAGAGGTTGATCAAGTCTTTTTGTTTCATGGTTTCACCTCTCACTTGCATTATACACATTCTATGCGCATTTGTCAATTGCGCAGCTTTGCACTTCATCTGTCAATGTGTTATACTTTATTTACTCTCATACAGGAGGCTTTTATGACTTTATCCTACTCCCCCGCCCAGCCCGAAGACATCGACCAAATCGATCTGCTCTGCAAGGAACTCATTCAAACATACGAGCAGCTGGATTCCATCGACTACCCCAAGGTCCTGCGCTGGATTCGCCAAAAGATCGAATCTTCCATCGGCGAATACACCGTCCTGTGCGCCGACGGCATGAAGGCGGGCTACTACCACTTTTACCGCAACGAAGACGGTCTTCTGGAACTCGACGACCTCTATCTCTTTCCACCCTTCCAGAATCAGGGCATCGGCACCGCCGTCATCCAGAAGTGCTGCGCCTCCACCACCGAACCCATCCAGCTGTACGTCTTCGCCCGCAACACCCGCGCCGTCGCCCTCTATGAGCGCCTCGGCTTCCAAATCACCGCGACGGTCCACCAGACGCGGTATATCATGAAGAGGTATGGCAGTGTTTGATTATCAAAAACTCTTTGCCCCATATTGCCACGAGCACGCGCTCCCACTGCACTTGTCCGCTGTTATGCCTGTTGGCTATCAAAACGCCAACGGAACATTTGACGTCTCAAGCAAAACTGTTTTTATCAACGCAGTGCGCTTGAACGATGCTCCCAATCATGAAAAAGCATTTTTTCTCTTTCATGAATTACGCCATGCGTCGCAGTATCTCTGCCCCAGTCTATTCAGTGACACGATTCGGCGAAGTCTGCAATACATCATTCAATACGATGGCACCTGTTACAAACAGGTCAACGGCAGTTATCGCAAATGCAAGCTGGACGGCAGCGAGGAGTATTTTACAAACCTGTATCTAGGGCAGCCGCACGAAATCGACGCCAATGTATTCGCCTACGAGCAAACCAGAAAACTCTACGGCGATTCCGCAGAACTAAAAGCACTGCTTGATTTTTGGATGCCACGTCAAGCTGTTCCTGTTGAAACTTATAACACCGTGTTTTCGCAAATTGACGAAAGCATATCTCATGAATTATTTTTGGAGGAAGCCACATGAACTTCACGCCCTTTGAAACCACCCGGCTTCGTCTGCGCCCACAGGAAGCACGCGATGCAGGCTTCGCGCTCTGCATCTGGGGCGACCCCATCACGGGAAAATATCTGTCCGACCCAGCGCTGGACGACATCGACGACTTGAACGAATACATAGATTTGTTGCGGCATCTGAGCGACAGCCAGGATTGCTACTATCTCATTGCCGAGGATAAAACCACACACCAGCCCGTGGGCACCTGTTGCGCCGTCATCAAAGAGGGCGGCGTGTGCTGGGATATTGGCTACTGCATCCATCCCACCTGCTGGCGGCAGGGTTATGCCAAGGAAATGGTAACCGCCCTTCTCAATTTCGGCGTGCAAAACGGCGCCAAAAAGTTTCTGGCCGACGTTGCCGCAGAAAACATCGGTTCCTGCCGTGTTCTGTTCTCGCTGGGTTTTACTCCCACCGAAAACGGCACTTTCCACCGTGGGAACAGTGCCATCGAATACAAAAACCTGACTTTTAAGAAAGAATTATGACTTCACCTATTCTCGCCTTCACCACCAAAATCACCACCCTTCTCTCCGCCTCCGCCTCCCCCTCCCGCCCCATCCTCGTGGCCCTCGATGGCCGCTGCGGCAGCGGGAAGACCACCCTTGCGGCGCAGCTGGCGGAAGCGTTCCCGGACAGCATCACCGTCCACACCGACGATTACTACCTCCCGCCCGCCGACCGGGTGCCGGAGTGGGATACGATCCCCTGCGCCAACATGGATCTTGCCCGCCTGCGGGCGGAGGTGCTGGAGCCTGCCCGGGCGGGGCAGCCGTTTCTTTACAAAGCCTACTCCTGCCAGGAGGGCGCGTACCTGCCGCCGGTGGCCTGTGCCCCGGCGCGGCTCGTCCTCGTTGAGGGCAGCTACAGCCACCACCCCAGCCTTGCCGCCTGCTATGACCTGCGTATTTTCGTCACCTGCTCCAAGGCAGAGCAAGCCCGCCGCCTGCAGGCCCGGGAGGGGGCCCGTTACGCCGCTTTTGTGGAGCGGTGGGTCCCGCTGGAAGAGGCCTATTTTGCAAAGTATGCCATTGAGCCGCACGCGGACTTGATTCTCGACACGGAAAAAGGTATGATAGTACCATAAATCAAAACAAAGGAGCATCACCTTATGCGTGCTTACGAGCGACTGTTAAAATACGCCCGGGTGTACACCACCTCGGACCCCGAATCCGGCACCCACCCTTCGGCAGAGCGGGAGTTTGACCTGGCCCGCATCCTCGTGGAGGAAATGAAAGCCCTCGGCATTGAGGATGCCCGGGTGGACGAGCACTGCTACGTCTACGGCACCCTGCCCGCCACCCCCGGCTGCGAGAAGCTGCCCGCGCTGGGCCTCATTGCCCACATGGACACCGCCCCCGACGCCCCGGGCGAAAATGTCAACCCCATCCTGCATGAAAACTACGACGGCGGGGACGTGCTGCTGCCCGCCACCGGGACGATGCTGAAGGTCTCCACCTTCCCCTTCCTGAAAGAGCTGAAGGGCGAGACCCTCATCACCACCGACGGCTCCACCCTGCTGGGTGCCGACGACAAGGCCGGCGTGGCGGAGATCCTGACCGCCGCCGAGACCCTCCTCACCGAGGGCCGCCCCCACGGCAAGCTCTGCATCGCCTTTACCCCCGACGAGGAGATCGGCGAGGGCGCTTCCCTGTTCGACATCCCCGGCTTTGGCGCCGACTTTGCCTACACCGTGGATGGCGGCGATGTGGGCGGCATCGAGTACGAGAACTTCAACGCAGCCTCTGCCACCGTCACCATCCACGGCTTCTCGGTCCACCCCGGCAGCGCCAAAAACGCCATGATCAACGCCTCCAACGTGGCCATGGAGTTCCACACCGCTCTGCCCCTGATGGCACGTCCCGAGACCACCGAGGGCTATCAGGGCTTCTACCACCTGTGCCAGATGTACGGCGACGTCACCGATGCCAAGCTGGGTTACATCCTGCGCGACCACGACGCCCAGAAGCTGCAGTACAAAAAGGACAACCTCCTCCACATCGCCTGCTACCTCAACGGCAAGTACGGCGAGGGCACCGTGGAGGTGGAGATCAAGGACAGCTACCGCAACATGCTTGAAAAGATCAAGCCCCATTTCCATCTGGTGGAGAACGCCCGCACCGCCATCCGCAAGGCGGGCCTGGAGCCGGTGGAAGACCCCGTGCGCGGTGGCACCGACGGTGCGACCCTCAGCTGGGAGGGCCTGCCCTGCCCCAACCTGGGCACCGGCGGCTTCAACTACCATGGCGTCTGCGAGTGCACCACCGTGGAGCGGATGGACAAGGCCACCGAAGTGCTGCTGAACATCATCGAGCTCTACAGCAAGTAATTTATAAATCCAAATAAACAAAAGAGCGTTTCTGCACATTCGCAGAGACGCTCTTTTTGTTCGTTGATTTGAAAAACTTGCCCTCTTTGCCAAGGGCTCCCCCTTCGGGGGAGCTGGCATGCAGAGCAATAACTGAGAGGGTTAGCCCACGTTGATATGCCCCACGGGCATGATCTTCCGTTTGTTGTCGTCGGGCTTTGCCGTCAGGCTGATGGCCAGCGACACAGGGCCCACACGGCCCATGAACATCACCAGCATATACAGCAGCTTGGCCCCCTGATTCAGCTGGGCGGTCACGCCCACCGAAAGGCCCACCGTGCCAAAAGCCGAGCAGGATTCAAAGATGGCGTCCACCACCGGGATCGCGGTAGAGGCATTGTAGTACACCACCACCGCCGAGCCCAGCGCTGCCACTGCACCCAGCACGATGATGGTCAGGGCACGGTAGACGGTCTTGGATTCGATGTGGTGGTCAGCGATGACGCAGTCGTCCCGGCCTTGGGCCACGCTGCGGATGGTCAGGATGATGACGGCAAAGGTGGTCACTTTGACGCCGCCGCCTGTGGAGCCGGGAGCCGCGCCAATGAACTGCAGGATGCTCATAAAGAGCTTGGTGATGGGCCCGCAGGCGGCAAGGTCGATGGTATTCATGCCGGCGGTACGGGTGGAAACGGACTGGAACAGCGCCGCCATCAGCTTACCGGGCGCGGAAAGCCCGCCCATGGTGGCAGGGTTCGACCACTCCATCAGGGCAATCAGAACGGCACCTCCCACCCAGAGGATGGCCGAGAAGGCCAGCACCACCCGGGCCTGCAGCGAAAGGCGGCGTTTTTTGCGCCACTCGCCGATTTCCACCCAGACCATGAAGCCCAGACCACCCGCCATGATCATAAACATGACGACGGCCTGCACATAGTAGTTGTGGACATAGGGCACCAGGGAAGAATACGGCCCAAAGCGGCCGAACAGGTCAAAGCCCGCGTTGCAGAAAGCCGAAATGGCGGTAAAAACGCTGATCCAGATGCCCTCCGGGCCGAACTCCGGCACCAAGGCGGGCAGCAGCAGCAGCGCACCCAGCAGCTCAAACCCCATCGCCAGCCGGATCACGATCTTCAGCACATCGGTGGCCTGAGAAAGACCGTCCGCCGAGACGCTCTCCCCCAGCAGGCGCAGATCCCGGAAGCCCATCCGCCGCCGCGCTGCCAGCGCAAAAAAGCTGGTGAGGGTGACAAGGCCGAGGCCGCCCACCTGGATGAGCAGCAGCAGCACCGCCTGCCCAAAGTAGGTGAACTGCGTCCAGGTGTCCCGGACGACAAGGCCCGTCACGCAGGTGGCACTGGTGGCCGTGAACATGGCGTCCACAACGCCCAGCCGCGCCCCTTTGCTGGCAATGGGCAGGCTGAGCAGCAGCGTCCCGATGGCAATGACCAGCACAAAGCTGACACAGATGATCTGGGTGGCGCTGCTGCCGGCAAACCAGCCTTTTTTGCGGGCACCGATTTTTTTGTGCTTGCGTTTCAACATAAAGTTCCTCGTTTTCCGGGGGCAGGCTTTCCCGCCGTGCCCGGCGCATCCCGTCTGATCTTCCCCTGCGGTATGGTTCTATTGTACCACCCGCCCGGGCGAATCGCAAGGGCCGGGCCCCGCCTCAGAAGGTGAGCCGCATCTGGTACCACACCACACCGCCGTGGGTGGAGCCGGAGATCCCCTCGCTCACAAAGCCGAGCTTTGCGTAGTAGTGCACGAGACGGTCTTTGCAGGTCAGCACCAGCCCCTTCCGGCCCTGTGCCCGGGCATCGGCGATGGCCCGCCGCAGCAGCTGCTCGGCCAGCCCCCGCCGCCGATATTCCGGCAGCGTATTTACGCCAAAGATCATCTGCCATGCCCCGCCCTCGTCGTGCAAAGCAGCGTCCGCATACATCTCATCGGTCAGGTCGGGGACATCCGTCACCATCCCGTCCACAAAGGCCACGAGAGTTTCTCCCTCATACAGCAGCCAGAAATGGTCTGCATAGTGTTTCAGCCGCCCGGCAAACTCCTCCCGCGTGGCGGCCTCTGCCGCCGGGAAACAAGCTGCCTCTACCGCCGTGATGGCGTCCAGATCTGCAAGCGTCGCAGTACGGATCTCCATAGTATGTTCTCCTCTTCGTTTTATGATGCCCCTATCATAGCGCAGCCGGGCAGCGATTGCAAGCCAACCGCTCCGCTTCCTGCGCCCATGAAAAAATTCTCACAAAAAATCTTGACAAACCCCCAAACCAGTGGTAAGATATACAGGCAGTCGGCTGACGACCGCAACAATTGAATCTGGGCGTGTTCCCGAGTGGCCAATGGGGACAGACTGTAAATCTGCTGCTTTTCAGCTTCGGTGGTTCGAATCCACCCGCGCCCA
>RKCM01000115.1 GCA_014858325.1 Oscillospiraceae bacterium
GGTCTTATCCAGCTTCATACCGGCCAGAGCGGAGGTGGGGTTGAGCATCTCGCGCATACCGGGGCCGCCCTTGGGGCCCTCGTAGCGGATGACCACCACATCGCCCGGGACGATCTGGCCTGCGTAGATGGCGGCAATGGCGGTCTCCTCGCTGTTGAAGACCCGGGCCGGACCGGAGTGCTGCTGCATCTCGGGGGCCACGGCACTGCGCTTGACCACGCAGCCGTCCGGAGCGATGTTGCCCCACAGGATCTGCAGGCCGCCGGTCTCAGAGTAGGGGTTCTCAATGGGGCGGATGGCCTTCTCGTTGAGGATGCGGGCACCCTTGATGTTCTCGCCCAGCGTCTTGCCGGTGACGGTGGGCACATCGAGGTCCAGCAGGCCCTTCTTGGCCAGCTCGGCCTGCACGGCGGGGATGCCGCCTGCGGCGTAGAGGTCCAGCATGTGGGTGGGGCCTGCAGGGGCCAGGTGGCAGAGGTTGGGGGTCTTGGCGCTGATCTCGTTGAAGAGCTTCAGGTCGATGGGCACCCCCGCCTCATAGGCGATGGCCAGCAGATGCAGGACGGTGTTGGTGGAACAGCCCAGGGCCATATCACAGGTGAGGGCGTTGCGGATGGAGCGCTCGTTGATGATCTGGCGGGCGGTGATGCCCTTGTTGACCATCTCCATCACAGCCATGCCCGCGTGCTTGGCCAGCTGCAGGCGCTTGGAGTAGACGGCGGGGATGGTGCCGTTGCCGGGCAGGGCGATACCGATGGCCTCGCACAGGCAGTTCATGCTGTTGGCGGTGTACATGCCGGAGCAGGAGCCGCAGCTGGGGCAGCAGTTGCAGGTGCAGTCCTCCAGCTGTGCATCGGTGATCATGCCGGCCTTATAGGCGCCCACGGCCTCGAACATCTTGGAGAGGCTGACTTCCTCGCCACCGTAGGTACCGGCCAGCATGGGGCCGCCGGAGCAGACCACGGCGGGCACATCCATGCGGACGGCGGCCATGACCATGCCGGGAACGATCTTATCGCAGTTGGGCACCAGCACCAGACCATCCAGCTGATGGGCCATCAGCATGGTCTCCACGCTGTCGCAGATGAGCTCGCGGGAGGCGAGGGAGTATTTCATGCCCACATGGCCCATGGCGATGCCGTCGCACACACCGATGGCGGGGATGAGGATGGGGGTGCCGCCCGCCATCTGGACGCCCGCCTTGACGGCGTCGGCGATCTTATCCAAATTCATGTGGCCGGGGACGATCTCGCTGTAGGCGCTGACCACACCGATGAGGGGCCGCTCCAGCTCCTCCGGGGTGTAGCCCAAAGCATAAAACAGGCTGCGGTTGGGGGCTCGCTCCGAGCCCTTGGTGACGTTGTCGCTTCTCATTTTGAACTCTCTTTTCTCTTATAGCAAAAAGGTCCCTCCCAAAAAAGGAGGGAGCCTTTTTAGTTGCAGAAATTCCTCTGGCCAAACTCCTTCCGTCATCGCTTGCGCGATGCCACCTCCCTCAGTGAGGGAGGCTTATCCGTACGGGCAGGCTCCCTCTTTGAGGGGGCTGTCGCCGCAGGCGACTGGGGGAGTTTCTTACTTCTTCAACCAGCTCATCATGCCGCGCAGCTCGGCACCCACCTTCTCGATGGGGTGCTCGGCCTGCATCCGGCGCTCGGCCAGGAAGTGGACCTTGCGGCCGCCGTTGGGGCTCATCTCGGTCAGGAACTCGGAAGCAAAGGTGCCGTCCTGGATCTCGGTCAGGACCTTCTTCATCTCCTTGCGGGTCTCTGCGGTGATGAGACGCTTGCCGGTGCGGTAATCGCCGTACTCGGCGGTGTTGGAGATGGAGTAGCGCATCTTGGAGAAGCCGCCCTCGTTGATGAGGTCCACGATCAGCTTCATCTCGTGGCAGGTCTCAAAGTAAGCCATCTCGGGCTCGTAGCCGGCCTCCACCAGGGTGTCGAAGCCTGCGTGGATCAGCTCGCAGACGCCGCCGCACAGCACGGCCTGCTCGCCAAACAGATCGGTCTCGGTCTCCTCCTTGAAGGTGGTCTGCAGGATGCCTGCACGGCCCGCGCCGATGCCGGAGGCATAAGCCAGAGCGATGTCCTTGGCCTTGCCGGTGTAGTCCTGCTCCACGCAGATCAGAGAGGGGCAGCCCTCGCCCTCGGTATACAGGCGGCGGACGATGTGGCCGGGGCCCTTGGGAGCGATCATGATGACGTCCACATTCTTGGGGGCGGTGATGGTCTTGAAGTGGATGTTGAAGCCGTGTGCAAAGGCCAGGGCCTTGCCCTCGGTCATATAGGGAGCCACCTGCTTGTTGTAGATGTCGGCGCACAGCTCATCGGGCACCAGCATCATGACCACGTCGCCGGCCTTGGCAGCCTCTTCCACTTCCATCACCTTGAAGTTGGGATGGGTAGCGGCGAACTCGGAAGCCTTGGCCCAGTGGGCAGAGCCCTTGCGCAGACCAACGACGACGTTGACGCCGCTCTCGGCCAGATTCTCGGAGTGGGCGTGGCCCTGGCTGCCGAAGCCGATGATGGCGACGGTCTTGCCATCCAGCACGCCAAGGTTGCAGTCGGAATCGTAGTATTTCTTGATCGCCATGGTAGTAGTCTCCTTTTACTCTGTTCTGAATGATTTATGGATGATGATGATTGATTGAAAGGCTTATGTGTTGATGTGCAGCTGGTTCTCCCGCACCTCCTGCGGGGGCTTCTGGATATGCTCGTGCATCCCGCCCCGTTCCAGCGCCGTGACGCCGGTGCGGCATTGCTCCAGGATGTGGTAATCCTGAAACATTTTCAGGAAGGCGTCGATCTTCTCGGGCTTGCCGATGAGCTCGAAGATCATGCTGTCCGGCGAAAGATCGATGATCTTGGCCTTGTAGATGCCGGCGATCTCCCGCAGCTCGGTGCGGTTGCGGACGTTGGCTTCCACCTTCAGCAGCAGCAGCTCCCGCTCCAGCGCATTTTCGTGGTCCAGCACGAAGACCTGCCGGGTGACCTCCAGCCGCTCGGTCTGCAAGATCAGCTGGCTGAGGGCCTTTTCGTCGCTGGTGATGGTGACGGTGATGCGGCTGACGGTGGGGTCGTTGGTGGCGGAGACCGTGAGGCTGTCGATGTTGAAGCCTCTGCGGCAGAACAGGCTGGACACCCGGGCCAGAACGCCGCTCTGGTTGTCCACCAGCAGGCTGATGACTCTGCGTTTCCGTTCCATGGGGCTCCCTCCTTATTTCATGATGATGTCGTTGATGTCGCCGCCGGGAGGGATCATGGGCAGGACACGCTCGTCCTTGTTGATCATGCACTCGATCCAGGTGGGGCCCTTCTGCCGGAGGGCGTCGGCGAAGGCGTCCTGAAACTCCTTCAGGTTTTCGCAGTGGTAGCCCTTGAGCCCGAAGCCCTCCGCTAGCTTGACGAAGTTGGTCTTGCGGTGGGGGTCCGTCTGGGAGAAGCGCTTGCCGTAGAAGGCGGTCTGCCACTGGCGGACCATGCCCAGCACCTGGTTGTTGAAGATGACCGTGATGATGGGCAGCTCATAGCTGACGGCGGTGCAGGCTTCGTTGAGGTTCATGTGGAAGGAGCCGTCTCCCGTGAACATGACCACCCGCTGGCTGCGGCCAAGGCCCATCTGGGCGCCGATGGCAGCGCCGTAGCCAAAGCCCATGGTACCCAGCCCGCCGCTGGTGATGAAGCCGCGGCTCTTGGTGTGGCGGATGTACTGGGCCGCCCACATCTGGTGCTGGCCCACGTCGGTGACGTACACGGCCTCCGGGCCGCACTGGTTGCACACCTCGCCGATGACCTGATGGGGCATCAGGCAGGAGGCGTCGGACACCGGGTGGTAATCCTGCGCCTGCCACTCGCGGATCATCCGCATCCAGTCAGGGTGCTTCTTCTCCGCGATCTGGGGCAGCATGGCCTTCAAAACATAGGCGGCATCGCCGGTGATGGAGAGATCAACGTCTACATTCTTGCCCAGCTCGCTGGGGTCGATGTCGATCTGGATGATGGTGGCATTTTTGGCAAAGGTCTTGGGGTTGAGGGCCACCCGGTCCGAGAAGCGGGTGCCCACCGCGATCAGAACGTCGCAATCGGCCACGGCCCGGTTGGAGGTGTAGCAGCCGTGCATCCCCAGCATCCCGATGTTCATGGGGTCGCCGTAGGGCACAACGCCCGCCGCCATCAGGGTGTAGGTGGCCGGGATCTCCGCCTTGTGGAGCAGGTCCCGCAGAGGCTGGCAGGAAGCCGCGCTCCGCACGCCGCCGCCGAAGTAGACCAGCGGCCGCTGGGCCGCATTGATGAGGTCTGCCGCCCATTTCACCTGCTGCTCGTTGAAGGTGGTCACGGTGCGGATGGGCTCCGGGTGCTTGGGGGTGAACTCGCAGACAGCTGCGGTCACATCCTTGGGGATATCCACCAGCACGGGGCCCTTGCGGCCGCTCTGGGCAATGCGGAAGGCCGAGCGCATGGTGTCGGCCAGGTCTTCCACCCGGCGCACCGTGAAGTTGTGCTTGGTGATGGGCATCGTGATGCCCTCGATGTAGGCTTCCTGAAAGCTGTCCTTGCCAATGCCCGGGGTGGCCACGTTGCCGGTGAAGGCCACCATGGGGACGGAATCCATGTAAGCCGTGGCAATGCCGGTGACGAGGTTGGTGGCACCCGGGCCGCTGGTGGCCAGCACCACGCCGGTGCGGCCGGTGGCGCGGGCGTAGCCGTCTGCCGCATGGGACGCGCCCTGCTCGTGGGCGGTGAGCACATGGGTGATGCGGTCGGCGTTTTTGTAGAGCTCATCGTAGAGATTCAGCACGGCGCCGCCGGGGTAGCCGAAGAGGGTGTCCACTCCCTGCTCGCAGAGCACTTCCACGAAGATCTGTGAACCATTCAACTGCATGGTGTGTTTCTCCTGTTTCCTGTTCCTTCTCTGGACGCACATTCCAGATTTCCCTCAGATACGTCACATATCGTATCCATTCCTGAATTTTGAACGTTGGGTCAATTATACTATAAATCGGCCCATTGTCCAGCGATGATTTGTAACGTGAATCAGCTCAAAGATGAAGATAATTGAACACATCTTGCGAAGCTGCACGAAAGGCTGTATAATTTCTAGGAGAATTGTCAAGAGGAGACTTTACTTATGAACCTTCGTGAATGGAACGCCCGTCTGCACGGGCTGGTGGTATTTCGTGCCCTGCTGGACGACCCGGTGGTGGCAAAGCTGGTGGACCTGACCGACCGCATGGAGACCTGCGCCCCCGGCCACGCCGCCGTGTGCGACGCCGTGGCACAGTTTGAAGCCGCCCTGTTCGACCACACGGTCAACTGGAGCGACCATCTCTCGGCCGCTGTGCTGGAGACCGAGACCGTCTGCGTGCGGCAGGCCGCCGCCGGGGCGCTCTCCCCGGTCTTACAGACGGCGCTGGACCGGGAGCTGGCCTTTTTGCAGGCGCTTTGCGGCCTGACGCTGGACGAGCTGCTGGCATCCGCCGGTTCTGCCGCCGGGCAGGCGCAGGAACTGGATTTTCTGCCCCGGTGGGAGACGCGGCCCATCGACCTGCCCGCTGCCTACGCCCAGCGGATGAGCGAGGCGGGCAAAAAGGGCTACGGGATGTTTGCCAAGCACCATGTCTTTACGGTGGAAAGCGGCCGTCTCGTGCCCGTCAAGTACCCGGACCCGCAGAAGCTCTCCGAGCTGCCGGGCTATGAGGGGGAGCGGGAAAAAGTCCTTGCCAACACCCGGGCATTGCTGGCCGGGATGCCCGCCAACAACGTGCTGCTTTACGGCGATGCGGGCACCGGCAAATCCAGCACGGTGAAGGCCATTGCCAATGAGTTTGCCTCCGAGGGCCTGCGGCTGGTGGAGGTGAAAAAGAACCAGCTGTACCAGATCCCCGACCTGATGGACCAGCTGGCGGCCAACCCCCTCAAGTTCATCCTCTTCATCGACGATTTGAGCTTTACCGCCAACGACGACAATTTTGCCGCCCTGAAGGCCATTCTGGAGGGCAGCGTGGGGGGCCGTGCCCGGAACATTGCGGTCTACGCCACCTCCAACCGCCGCCACCTCATCAAGGAGACCCTGACCGACCGCACCGGCGACGACATCCACGAAGCCGACACCCGGCAGGAGCTCATGAGCCTTTCCGCCCGGTTTGGCCTCACCGTCACCTTCCAGCGGCCCGAGAAGGCCCGCTTTGAGGCCATCCTCACCGAGCTGGCCCGGCAGCACCACATCGAGATGCCCCACGACGAGCTGCTCGTCAAGGCCGAGGCTTTTGCCATCCGTGCCGGAGGCCGCAGCCCCCGCGTGGCCAAGCAGTTCATCGAGCAGTGCGAGGCCGGGGTGCAGAAGTGATCGGAAGCACCCGATCAACAAGAAAAGCCATCTGCCGCAAAGCAGATGGCTTTTTTGTGTTTAGAACTTGGCTCCCCCCTCTGGGGGAGCTGGCGCCAAGCGCCTGAGAGGGCGAGGCCGTTCAGCTGCCAATGCTGGGGTTCAGCCGGTTCAGCCTTACCGCCACATAGGGGTCCGGCAGCTTGAGCTCGTCGGCCAGATCCTCCTCGGTGGCGTACTTGTCCGCCGCAATGCCCACCAGCACGCTGCAGGTATCAAAGCGGCCTTCGGGCGAGAGGGCCGTGATCTTGGCTTCGCCGTCGGCAATGGCGGTCACGACGCCGTTGGCGTCCACGGTGGCCACGCCGGGGTTGCTGCTGACCCAGGTGATGGGCACGCTGTTCCCGCTGGCCACGGCCACCGAGGCCGTCAGGGTCTCCTGGCTGCCCACCGTCTTCAGGAGCAGGTCGTTTTTGCTCAGGGTCACCTTGCCGATGTCGGAGGTGACCGTTACGGCGCACCGCAGAGCCTGCCCGTTGGAGGCCAGCGCCGTGATGGTGGCGCTGCCGGTGCTCTGGGCCGTAACAAGGCCGTGCTCGTCCACCGTGGCCACGCTCTGGTTGCTGCTCATCCACTGGTACGCATAAATAAAGGAATGGTCGGTGTTGACAAGGCGCAGCTGGGCCGTGGGGTGCAGGTGATCGTACTGGATGGCAAGGCTCAGGTCCTGCTGGTCCAGAGCGGGCTTTTGGGAAGCCTGCTCCTCCCCTTCCTTTTTCACCGTCACTTTGCAGACGGCCCGGTCGCCCCGGTCCGAGATGGCGGTGATGGTGGCGGTGCCCGCACCGCGGCCCGTCACCTTGCCGTCGCCGTCCACCGTGGCCACGGTGGGGTTGCTGCTCATCCAGACGATGAAGTAATAATCGCTCTGCCCGCCCGTATACAGGTACGCGCGGGGGCGGGGGTCTTCGGCGGTAATTTCCAGCTCCATTTCCGTGACTTCCAGCTCCAAGCTGTGGGAAGCCCCGGGCTGGGGCGCGGGGGCGGCCTGCGCGGGCAGGCCGGAGGCCAGCAGCAGCCCGCTCAGCGCCAGCGCAGACAGAAGCCGCCCTGTCTGTCGTCCATACTTTTTCATCGGGTCGAACTCCCTCCTGTCATGGGGTTTGCAAGATGCCGCAAGGATGTGATTTTTGGTACAAATTCTTCCACTTACAGCCTATTTTACACGCCGGGGCGGGGTGGGTCAAGTTTTTCGCGCCAAATGTCACATTCTCGGCCCCGGTTTTGTGGGGTCTGCCAAAATTCAGGTGTTTCTTTTGTGCAAAAGGCCGCCGCGCCTCCCGGGGTGGGGGAAACGCGGCGGCCCGTTTTGGTTTTTGCTTACCAGTTGTGCTTTTTCAGCTCAAAGTAGCTCTGGGGGTGTGCGCAGACGGGGCACTTGAGGGGTGCGCTCTTGCCGATGTAGGTGTAACCGCAGTTGCGGCAGATCCACACCTGCTGCTCCTCGCGGGCAAAGACCTGGCTGTTCTTCAGGTTTTCAGCCAGCTCGCGGTAGCGCTCTTCGTGCTCTTTCTCGATCTGGGCCACCATGGTGAAGAGGGCTGCAATCTGATGGAAGCCTTCCTCCTTGGCCTCTTTCGCCATGCGGGGGTACATC
The DNA here is from genome assembly GCA_014858325.1 of Oscillospiraceae bacterium. Lineage (GTDB taxonomy): Bacteria > Bacillota > Clostridia > Oscillospirales > Ruminococcaceae > Faecalibacterium. The sequence continues at coordinate 7,982 of RKCM01000115.1, forward strand.
TCGGTCCACTCGTCGTGCTCGCCGGAAGCGGCCATTTCGAGGCAGGCGGCCAGGTCGGGCATGTTGCCGCCGTGCAGGGCCTTGAACCAGATCTTGGCGTGCTCCTTCTCGTTGCCTGCCGTCTCCTCAAAGATGGCGGCCAGCTGCTCGTAGCCCGCCTTCTTGGCGACGGATGCAAAATAAGTGTACTTGTTGCGGGCCTGGCTCTCGCCTGCAAAGGCTTCCCACAGGTTTTTCTCGGTTTTGCTGCCTTTCAGTTCCATAAATGTACTCTCCTTTTCTTGTGTGCCGGGGCGACCACCCCTCCGGGATTTTATGCACTTCACTCCGGCCGTATGCCGGGGCGGTTGTCCTTTGTTCTGAGAAGAGTATACCACACCCCGTGGCAAAAATCAAGAATCATTCCTATTTATTCTAAGAATCATTCGCAGTTATTTCAGCTGTGCTGCTTCAACGCGCAGACAGCCAAACTCAGGCCGCTCCACGCCGCCTGATACATCAGCACCGCCGCCAGCGGCAGGGTGCCGATGCTGCCCGCGTAGGTCAGCAGCACCGCGATGACCACCGAGAACCACACCGACACCAGCTGCACCGTGGTGGCGGTCTGCTCGGCGTTCTGAGCCTGCTCGGCGGCACGCAGACCGCCCGTCAGGCTGGGGAAGCCCTTGAGGTGGATCATGCAGCAGGTCTCCCGGGCGTTCTCCTCGGGGGCAGCGGGGGCGGCGGCTCTGGCCGCTGCCAGCGCATCGCACTGCTCCTGATCCAGCAGGGTGATCATCCCCTCGGGCAGGTGGTAGGCCTCGGTGATGTGCCGGGCCGTCAGGCTGGGATCCGCGCAGGAGACGAGGAGCCGGATGTTCTCCTTCTGCAGCGCTTCCAGCCCCCGGGCGGCATTCCGCCCGCCGACGTAGTGCAGCACGAACATGGCGTGCAGACTGCCGGAGACGGCCAGATACAAAATTTGCAGCGCGCCGTTCTGGCTGTGCTGGTCCTCATATTCCGGCTCAGGCAGGGGCACCCCCTCCTGCTCCATGTACGTTCGGCTGCCGATGAGCACCCGGTTGTTGTCGCACCAGGCCGCAAAGCCGAGGCCGCGGTGGACCTCCAGATCCTTGACGGGATAGAGGATATCGGTGCGGTCCTCCACGATCTGGCGGAACAGGCCCCGCAGGGTCTCGCAGCTCTGGTTGAGGACGCTGGCCGCGTAGAGGATGGCGCGGTCGATGCGGCCGCCCTTGAAGATGCGGATGTCCTCCAGCGTCACGCTGTCAGCCGTGAAGAGGTCGTCGGCGTCCACCTGCACGGTGTCCACGCCGCCCAGCTCCTCAATGGCGGCCCAGCCGGGCACCACA
>RKCM01000024.1 GCA_014858325.1 Oscillospiraceae bacterium
ACGTAGGCGAAGAGCTGCGGCAGGCCCTCCACCAGCCCGTTTGCAAGGCTGAGGATGAGGTCGATGCCTGCCGAGACAAAATCACCGAAATTCGCCCGCAGCTCTTCGGTGAAGGAGAGGACAGCGGGCAGCGCCTGCGACAAAAAATCCGGGATGCCTGCGGCAAACCCGGATGTGAGATTCTGCAGCAGCTCCGTGCCGGTCTGAAGGATGGCCGGGACCAGCGCAGCGATGGCTTCCGGGATGCCGCCGACCGCATTGACGACCAGCGGGAGGAGGTTGTCCACCAGATAAGTGCGGGCTGTCTCCGCAAGGGCCTCCAGCGAGGGCTGAAGGTCCTCACCCAGCGCCATCTGTCCCAGAACATTCTGGGCGGCGGCCTTCATGGATGCAAAGGAGCCGGTCAGGGTGGTGGTGGCCTCCCTGGCCGTGGTGCCGGTGATGTCCAGCTCGGTCTGGATGACATGGATGGCGCTGTACATGTCGGCCAGATTGCCGAGATCATACTTCACGCCGGAGATCTTCTCGGCGGCCTTCAGCACATCCTCGCCGCTGGTGGTGAACAGGCAATGCTCCCAGGCATACCCCTCATCCAGACGGCCCTGGTCCCGGTAGAAGCAGTCCGCATCAAAAGCGTCCAGATTCTCAATATTATTGTACACGGAGCTCATGACGCTGTCGCTGGCGTGGGCGTGCGCGGAAAATCTGGCGAATAAGATTAAGGCATTGACGTTATTTGCTACCCACTATTTCGAGCTGACCCAGTTACCGGAGAAAATGGAAGGCGTCGCTAACGTGCATCTCGATGCACTGGAGCACGGCGACACCATTGCCTTTATGCACAGCGTGCAGGATGGCGCGGCGAGCAAAAGCTACGGCCTGGCGGTTGCAGCTCTGGCAGGCGTGCCAAAAGAGGTTATTAAGCGCGCACGGCAAAAGCTGCGTGAGCTGGAAAGCATTTCGCCGAACGCCGCCGCTACGCAAGTGGATGGTACGCAAATGTCTTTGCTGTCAGTACCAGAAGAAACTTCGCCTGCGGTCGAAGCTCTGGAAAATCTTGATCCGGATTCACTCACCCCGCGTCAGGCGCTGGAGTGGATTTATCGCTTGAAGAGCCTGGTGTAATAACAATTCCCGATAGTCTTTTGCTATCGGGAATATTAACGACAACTGACGAATAAAATAAAAACACCCTGTATAATAGGAAAGCTTATTTTACAGGGTAAAACCATGCCATCTACACGCTATCAAAAAATCAATGCCCATCACTATCGCCATATATGGGTCGTTGGTGATATTCATGGTGAATATCAGTTATTACAATCCCGCTTACATCAACTCTCTTTTTTCCCCGAAATCGACTTACTTATTTCTGTCGGCGATAATATTGATCGTGGACCGGAGAGTCTTGACGTCCTGCGCCTGCTAAACCAACCCTGGTTTACGTCGGTTAAAGGCAACCACGAAGCGATGGCGCTTGAGGCATTCGAAACTGGCGATGGCAATATGTGGCTTGCCAGCGGTGGTGACTGGTTTTTCGATTTAAATGATTCAGAGCAACAAGAGGCAATAGATCTGTTGCTGAAATTCCATCACCTTCCACATATTATTGAAATCACTAACGACAACATAAAATATGTCATCGCACATGCAGATTATCCGGGGAGTGAATATCTCTTTGGTAAAGAAATAGCGGAGAGCGAATTACTCTGGCCTGTTGATCGTGTGCAGAAATCGCTTAATGGCGAGTTACAACAAATAAACGGCGCTGATTATTTTATATTTGGACATATGATGTTTGATAACATTCAGACGTTCGCTAACCAGATTTATATTGATACCGGATCGCCGAACAGCGGGCGGCTGTCATTTTATAAAATAAAGTAGTCTCATGCTTCTTCTGTGAAGCATGAGTAACCCGGTGTTATTGCAGGCCATTATTCATTTTTCGCTACCAGCAAAGAGAGATCCTGCTTCACCAGCGCGCGACTGGCACTCTCCGGCAAACCGTCGTCTGTAATAATCTGATCAAACTCGCTTAATGGTAACGCCAGCCATGTCGCCACCTGACCATATTTCGTCGCATCACAGACCAAAACTCGCTGGCGGCTGGCACTGGCAATCGCCCGTTTCACCGTGACTTTATCTTCCGCTGGCGTAGAAATCCCCCGCACACTCCATGACGATGCAGAAATAAAAGCCTGATCAATCATCAGGCTGCGCAGCATGGTCGCAGCGGCTTCCCCGACACAGGAACGGTTTTCCCGACACACTGCACCGCCAGTGTGAATAATTGTGCAATTACTGTTGTCGAGCAAGTAGTCCGCAATAACGAAATCGTTTGTGACCACAGTCAGTGACTCCATGTGAATCAGATGCTGTGCTATCGCTAACGTGGTCGTTCCCGCATCCAGATAGATACAACTTCCCGGCTGAACAAGACTTGCCGCCAGCTTGCCAATAGCCGCTTTTTGCGTCATTGCCAGCGCAGTTTTTACCTGATGAGAAGGTTCATGCGCCACGCGTCCCGGAGACTGGACGCCTCCGGACACCAGCACAACGGCTCCCTGCTGCTCCAGTTTTTGTAAATCCCGACGAATGGTCATATGTGACACATTCATTCTGTCCGTTAGTTCAGCAATACTGACAATGCCTTTTTCAGCTACCATCTCAAGGATGATTTGGCGACGCTCTACGGGTATCAACTTTTGCTCCTTCCTTTGTCCTGCTGACATTCTACGCTATTTGCCTGCGAAACGTGCGCGGCGCAACTAACGCTTAGTTCACATAAAATAACACACAATGTTAATTTATGTGAATCAGATCACCATATCGTTATCTTCCAGCGCTTATATTCACAATATCAAACAAAATATCACTTAAATTAACAATGAGAGCAGATGAAAACGGGATCTGAGTTTCATGTCGGTATCGTTGGCTTAGGGTCAATGGGAATGGGAGCAGCACTGTCATGTGTCCGCGCAGGTCTTTCTACCTGGGGCGCAGACCTGAACAGCAATGCCTGCGCTACGTTGAAAGAGGCAGGTGCTTGCGGGGTTTCTGATAACGCCGCGACGTTTGCCGAAAAACTGGACGCACTGCTGGTGCTGGTGGTCAATGCGGCCCAGGTTAAACAGGTGCTGTTTGGTGAAACAGGCGTTGCACAACATCTGAAACCCGGTACGGCAGTAATGGTTTCTTCCACTATCGCTAGTGCTGATGCGCAAGAAATTGCTACCGCTCTGGCTGGATTCGATCTGGAAATGCTGGATGCGGTGGCTGCGCGGGTGAATGTGCCCATCATCGCCAGCGGCGGCGCGGGCAAAAAAGAGGATTTTCTGGAGCTGTTCCACCACAAAGGCATCGATGCGGGGCTGGCGGCAGGCATTTTCCACCAGAAACTGCTGACCATCCGCAGCTTAAAAGAGTACCTGAATGAAAATGGCGTGGAAATGCGGCTGTGAACCCCTTGCGTTTCCCATCGGAATCGGATAAACTATAGGTGTCCCCTTTTGGGGCGGGAGTAACCAATATGGAACTGAAATTTGATGAAAAGGGCCTCATTCCTGCCATCGTGCAGGACCACTACACCAAAGAGGTGCTGACGCTGGCGTATATGAACGCCGAGACGCTGGCACTGACCATCGCCGAGGGCCGCACGGTCTTCTGGAGCCGGAGCCGTCAGGAGATCTGGCGCAAAGGAGAGACCAGCGGCAACGTGCAGCGGGTGGTGTCCATCACCGCCGACTGCGACGCCGATGCGCTGGTGGTGGAGGTGATAAAATCCGGCCCGGCCTGCCACACCGGCGCGGAGAGCTGCTTCTTCCAGGAAGTGTACGTCTCGCCGGAGCTCAAGCAGTTCAGCTGGCAGGGGCTGTATCAGCTCATCAAAGGCCGCAAGACGGACCCGCAGGAGGGCAGCTACACCACCTATCTTTTTGAAAAAGGCAAGGAGAAGATCCTGAAAAAGGTGGGCGAGGAGTGCACCGAGGTCATCATTGCGGGCGAAAAGGAAGACAGGGCCGAGACCATCTATGAGATCAGCGATCTGGCTTACCATGTGCTGGTGCTGATGGTGCAGGCAGGCATCACGGTGGAGGACATCACCCGTGAGCTGGAAAAACGCCATGTCATCGACCACAAGGTCAAACAGGAAAGGATGCAGTGAATTCACTATGGCAGATTACCAAAAGTCCAGTGTACATTGTCACTCGACGATGTGTGACGGCAAAAATACCTTACAGGAGATGGCCAGCGCTGCTTGTGCACAGGGGCTGACCACACTGGGCTTCACGGGCCATAGCTATACCCAGCGCGACCGTGAATACTGCATGAGCCCCAGCCGCACCGCCCAGTATAAGGCCACCATTTCCAAGCTCAAGACTGAGTACAAGGGCAAGGTGGATATCCTGTGCGGCATCGAGTGGGACATCCTCAGCGAGGACAAGCGCACCGGCTACGATTACTGGATCGGCTCGGCGCACCACCTCTACGGCAAGAACACCGGCAAGTATTACGAGATCGATTTCCGCCCGCAGGATCTGCACGACTGCATCTACGATGACTTTGACGGCGACCCGCTGGCAGCCGTTGAGGCATATTTTGCCGAGGTGGAAAAGGTCGCGGCCCTCAAGCCTGACATCCTTGCCCACATCGACCTCATCAAAAAGCTGAACGCCGAGGGCGAGTTCTTCGATGAAGAAGCTCCCCGCTACAAGGCTGCCGCCCTCAAGGCACTGCAGGCCGCCAAAGAAAACGGCTGCCTGCTGGAGGTGAACACCGGCGGCGTCTACCGCGGCTACCGCAAGGATTTTTACCCCGGCCCCTGGCTGCTGGGCGAGTGGAACAAGATGGGCGGCAAGGTCATCATCACCTCTGACGCCCACGATGCTTCCAGCCTGACCTACGGCTTCGATGAGGCGGCTGCCGCCCTCAAGGCCGCAGGCTTTGCCAGCGTGGAAGTGCTGACCGTCAACGGCTTTGAGAGCCAGGAGATCTGAACTTAAATTGACCCTCTCCGTCCATGCGAAAACAGGATGGAGAGGGTTCTTTCTGCCAATGGGAGGAATCGTATGACCCTGACTTACCCCGCAAAAAAGAATCGCTTCAACCAGAGCGTAGACCTGATGAACGGCCCCATCTTCAAGAGCCTTGTCCTCTTCATGCTGCCCATTCTGGTGTCGAACCTTTTCCAGCAGCTGTACAACACCGTGGATACCATGATCGTCGGCAACGTGCTGGGCGACGAAGCGCTGGCGGCCATCGGCGCCTGCGGCTCCATCTACGAGCTTCTGGTGGGCTTTGGCCTCGGCATCGGAAACGGCCTGGCCATCGTGGCGGCGCGCTCCTACGGCGCGCAGGACGAAGACCTGCTCAAAAAGACGGTGGCAGGCTCCCTCATCATCGGCCTTGCGGCTTCGGTGCTCATCACGCTGGCGGGCCTTGTGGGCCTGCACCCGCTGCTGGTGCTGCTGGATACCCCGGCGGAAATTCTGGAAGAGGCCTACGGCTACATCCACATCATCGACCTCGGTGTGCTGGTCATGTTCGCCTACAACCTCTGTGCCGGATTGCTGCGGGCCATCGGCAACAGCGTGATGCCGCTGGTCTTCCTGCTCATCTCCTCGGCCCTCAACGTCGTGCTGGATATCCTCTTCATCGCCTACGGCGGCATGGGCGTCCGCGGCGCAGCCGTGGCCACCGTCCTCTCGCAGGGGGTGTCCGTGGTGCTCTGCATCTTCTACATCTTTGCCAAAACCAAGATCCTCCTGCCGGAGAAAAAGCACTTCCACATCCACAAAAAGCTGTACTGGGACCTGTTCAGCCAGAGCCTTTCCATGGGCTTGATGAGCAGCATCGTCTCGGCGGGCTCCGTTGTGCTGCAATACGGCATCAACGGCCTGGGAACAAAGGTCATCGCGGGCCATACGGCGGCGCGCAAGCTGTTTGCCTTTACCGATATGCCCCTCATCGCCATGGCAAACGCCGCCTCCACCTATGTCTCTCAGAACTACGGTGCAGGCAAGCCTGAGCGCGTCCGCAGGGGGATGCGGGATATCTATCTCTACTGTATCGTCGTGGCGTTGCTCTCCGTGGTGCTGATGCAGTTCAGCGCCGAGTGGATGGTCAAGTTCGTCTCGGGCTCCAGCGAGCCCGTCGTGCTGGAAAACGGCGCGAAGTACCTCATCTGGAACGCCCCCTTCTATGCGGTGCTGGGCGTTCTGCTGTCCACCCGCTACGCGCTGCAGAGTCTGGGCCAGAAGGTGCTGCCCCTCTTTTCCAGCGTCATCGAGTTTGTGGGCAAGATCCTCTTTGTCCTGCTCTTCATCCCCCGCTTTGCCTACGACGCCGTGATCCTCTGCGAGCCCATCATCTGGTGTTTTATGACGGCGGAGCTGGTGTTTGTGTATGTGCGGGACCCGTTTATAACTTCAGGCACTCCAGCGCGGCATTGACCACATCCAGCGGGATCTGGCCGGGGGCGCTGGCCGTGCCGGGGTTGGCAAAGGTCATCGCGGAGCCAAAGGCCTCGCCGGCAAGGCGGGAGACGGCCCCCAAAGCCCCCATGCTCATGGTGATGACGGGGGTGTCGGGGTGGCAGTCCGCCATCTCGGCGGTGGCGGCCAGCAGGGTGAGTACATCGGTGCGGCTGCGGGGCATGACGGCCAGCTTGGGCAGGTCGGCCCCGGCCTGCTGCATCCGAACCATGCGGTCCACAAGCTCAGCCTTGGGCGGGGTCTTCTGGAAATCGTGGCTGGAGCAGATGACAGCTGCCCCGGCTGTGTGGGCGTCCGCGATCAGGCCGGGGAGGTCTGCCCCGGCGGTGAAAAACTCCAGATCGATCAGGTCGGCACAATCGGTATCAAGAACGGTGTGGAAATAGCGCCGGTATTCTTCATGGGAGAGGGCGGCGTGGCCGCCCTCCGCTTTCGTGCGGAAGGTGATGAGAAGCAGTTTGTCTTTCAGGGCAACGCGCAGCTTTGCCGCGCAGCGGGCAACGGCGGAAAGGTCTTGGGCATCCGCAAACAGATCGACCCGCCATTCCACACAATCGGCCTTCCATGTGGAAAACTGCGCGGCCTTTTCCAGAATGGCTTCTTCGGTCTGCTCCACGATGGGCAGGATCACTTTGGGGCGGCCCTCGCCGATGCGGCAGCCGCGAATCGCAAGATACTTCATAAAAGACACCTCTTTCGGACGATAAAACGCATAAAAGCGAAGAAATGCGGGCTTTGCGCACGCGCCTGGAAACAGCGCTTTTTCTCCATGATACGAGCGAGTGCCGCTCTTTGTCAAGTGTGCTGTGCGCAAAATGAGAAAATCCGGCTCTTTTTGGCCAAATTGGCTCTTGAGAAATCGGTCGAAATCCATTACAATAGGCGCAGATAAGGCAGCGTGGCCCGGTTTGAGGCTCACGCTGCCTTTTTTGTTTGGGCATAGGGCCAATGATTTGGAGGAACGACTATGAAGGAAGAAACAACCCCCATGAAGAACACTGCACAGGTCCTGGTGGACTGTCTGGAAGCCGAGGGCGTAGATGTGATCTTCGGCATCCCCGGTGAGGAGACGCTGGACCTGATGTTTGCCATCCGGGACAGCAAGATCCGCTTCATCCCCACCCGCCACGAGCAGGGAGCCGCTTTTATGGCCGATGTGTATGGCCGCCTGACCGGCCACGCAGGGGTCTGCCTGTCCACCCTGGGGCCCGGCGCCACCAACCTCGTCACCGGCGTGGCCGATGCGTATCTGGACGGCGCACCGCTGGTGGCCATCACCGGCCAGGTGGGCACCGACCGTATGCAGCTGACCAGCCACCAGTACCTCGATCTGTGCTCCCTGTTTGAACCCATCACCAAGCGCTCCAAGCAGGTCATCCGCCCCGACACGGTGGGCGAGATCGTCCGCCTGGCCTTCAAGCACGCCGAGAAAGGCAAGCCCGGTGCCACCCACATCGACCTGCCCCAGAACATTGCCAAAATGCCTGCGGATGCGGTGCCCCTGAAGCGCCAGCAGGTGCACGATCTTTACGCCGACCCCACCCACATTGCAGCGGCGGGCCGGATCGTTGCCGAGGCAAAGGACCCGGTCATCCTCGTGGGCACCGGCGCGGTCCGCGCCCACGCCTCCGCCGCTATTACCGAAATGGCGGATCGGCTGCATATCCCGGTGGTCAACACCATGATGGCCAAGGGCGTGGTGCCCATGGATGACAAGTACAGCCTGTGGACCATCGGCATTCCCCAGAAGGATTACGTCAATCAGGTCTTTGACCGCGCGGATGTGGTCATCGCCATCGGTTACGACATCGTGGAGTGCGCACCCGCCAAATGGGGTGCCCGCCCGGATATGACCATCGTGCACATCGACAGCGCCCCGGCGGACGTCAACAAACGGTATCAGCCTGCAGTGGAAGTTGTGGGCGATATCTCCGAGAGCGTATATGAGATCCTGCGCTGTGCCCACCGCACGGGTGAGCCGGAGTTTGCATGGAAGCTGCGGGAGACCCTGAAGGCTGAGCACGAGGCCATGGCAGCCGACAACAGCTACCCCATGAAGCCTGCCCGCATCCTCTCGGATGTGCGGAAGGTGATGGGCCGCAGCGATATCCTGCTGAGCGATGTGGGTGCCCACAAGATGTGGATCGCCCGCCACTACGACTGCTACGAGCCTAACACCTGCCTGATCTCCAACGGCTTCGCCAGCATGGGCTTCTCGGTGCCCGGCGCGTTTGCAGCCAAGCTGCTCAACCCGGACAAAAAGGTGCTGGCTGTTTGCGGCGATGGCGGTTTTCTGATGAACAGCCAGGAGCTGGAAACGGCGGTCCGCGAAAAGGTGCCCTTTGTGACCCTGATCTGGGAAGATTCCAGCTACGGCCTCATCAAGTGGAAGGAGCAGGAGCAGTTTGGCGGCGAGCACTGCTATGTGGATTTCACGAATCCCGATTTCAAGCTGCTGGCAGAGGCCATGCATTGCAAGGGCTACCGTGTGGAGAAGGCGGAAGACCTGATCCCTGCGCTGGAAGAAGCATTCCAACAGGATGTGCCCAGCGTGATCGTGGTGGCGGTGGATTACAGTGAGAACATGAAGCTCTCCGCCCACCTGAAAGAAGTCGCCGCGCAGAACGCATAAGCCTAATATCATACTTATATAAAAGAAAGCAGCTGCTTTGCCGGGAACATTTCCGGGCAGAGCGGCTGCTTTTAAGATTTTGGAAAAGAAATTGCAAAAAAGTGTTGACAAGGGGCGGGCGGTATGGTATTATACTTGAGCGCCAAGGGCCGCCACAAAGAAT
>RKCM01000168.1 GCA_014858325.1 Oscillospiraceae bacterium
TCTTTACCCACCACGCGCTTGGTTTTGTGCAGCAGGACATCGCCGATGGAAAGCAGCATATGCGGCAGACCTGGCAGCACATCCTGGATGCGCTGACCACGGTGCTGACCCGGGACAAAAAGATCCAGCCGGGCGCATTTACAGAGGAGTTCACCCGCCAGAAATTTGCGGGCATCCTGTTCTCCCTCATGCTTTCTGCCGTGGTGCAGCAGGATTTTGACCCCACAGCGGTCATGGAGATCATCCGCAGGACCCTTTATGAAGCGTAAAAAACATCCCACAGCCTTGTGGGAGTTTTTTACGGCCAAAAGTGAACAGTGTTCACATTGAGCGCTGCGGAGCATCTTCCCAGCAGTCCACCCTCAGCAGGCTGCATTTTTCAAAGGCAGCCTGCACATCACACCGATGCAGTCCGGCCGGCAGCCGCTGACTGAATCGCGATCGAACAGCAAAATAAACCGTAAAGGAGCAACACTCTTATGAGAGCAATCATTGAGACCGTTTTCGACATCTTCTATCTGGTCACTGTGCTGACCGTAGGCATCCGCATGATCCGCGGCAGCAAGGGCAACCCCCAATTCCGCCTGTTCGGCCTGATGGCCGTGGTACTGGGCGCAGGTGACTCCTTCCATCTGGTGCCCCGTGCGCTGGCACTGTGCACCACCGGCCTGGAAAACTACGCGGTGCCTCTGGGTCTGGGCAAGTGGATCACCTCTGTGACCATGACCGTGTTCTATGTGCTGCTGTACTACGTCTGGCGCAAGCGCTACCAGATCGAGGGCCAGAAGGATCTGACCATTGCCGTGTACGCCCTTTCTGCCGTACGCATCGTGCTGTGCATGATGCCGCAGAACCAGTGGCTGACCAACCACACCCCTCTGACCTGGGGCATCCTGCGCAACATCCCCTTTGCGTTGCTGGGCCTTCTGATCATCGTGCTGTTCTACCGCAGCGCCAAGGAGAACAACGATCAGGCCTTCCGCTGGATGTGGCTGACCATCGTGCTGAGCTTCGGCTTCTATATCCCGGTGGTGCTGTGGGCAGAGGTCAACCCCCTGATCGGTATGCTGATGATCCCCAAGACTTGCGCCTACGTCTGGACCGTGCTGATCGGCTACAACGCCATGAAGACTGAGCTCGGCACGAACCACTGAGCACTTCTGAAATACAAAGAATAAACCGGGCCCGTTTTTCCGCAAAGGGAAGACGGGCCCGGTTGTAAATAACAGGGAGATTTTTTATGAGGATGAACGCGCTCGCTCTTACTTCTCCAGACCAGCCATCTGCTTGATGGCCTTCATGGCGAAGGTGAGGGTGCGGCCCATGGCCACGCCTGCCATGAGGCAGGGGTAGTTGTTGGCGAAGAAGGAGCCGGACATATCGCCGGTGACGTACAGGCCGGGCATGGGTTTATTGTCGTTGTCCAGTGCCTGGCCCTTCTCGTTGATGGCAATGCCCTGCTCGGTGCACAGCAGAGAAGCACCCAGCCAGCAGCCGTAGAAAGGTGCGGTGCGGATGGCGCTCAGGCGGTAGGCAGGCTTGCCGAAATCCGCATCGTTCTGCTGGTCGTACAGATCGTTGTAGCGTTCCACGGTGGCAAGAAAGGTATCTTTGGCCTCGCCGGTAAAGCCCAGCTTCTCGGCCAGCTCTTCAATGGTATCTGCTTTGAAGAATGCGCCCACTGCCTCTGCCTCGTCCATCTTGCCCTGAATGTAATCCATGCCCATATTGCGGGTCTGGGCAGAGCAGCCGATGGTGTGGAAGCGCTTGACGTCTTCCAGAATGTTGGCGTCGCAGATCTGTGCGTAGACGCGGCCCGGCTGGTGGGCAGCCGCGTAGACGATGTCGTTGTAGGGGCTGCTCTCGTTGGCGAAGCGCTCGCCGTTGCGGTTCACCTTCAGGAAGGGCTGGGTGCCGGGGTTGTACTGGCGGATTTCGCCAGGGAAAGCCTTGCCGCCAAAGGCGTTGGGGCTCTCGACGTAGCCGCCATCGACGCCGGGGGCCACGATGCCGCGGTCGAACAGCATGGGAGCGGCTTCCTTGTCGAAGTTGGCGCCGGCCCAGACGGCGGCGCGGATGCCGTAGCCCTTATCGGAGGGAGAGTAGGAGCAGGCGGTGGTGACAGAGGTGCCCAGCGGGTCCAGCTGCTCCATCATGTAGGGATTGCCGGGGAAGCCGCCGCAGGCCAGCAGCACGCCCTGATTGGCGTTGTAGCGGATGAAGTGGTCGTCCTCCAGGCTCTGAGCGATGACGCCGGTGATGCGGCCGTCTGCATCCTTTTCCAGCTTGGCAAGGCTGGTCTTGAAATCGATGCCGTAGCCCAGTTCTTCGATGTACTGCTGCAGCAGCACATTGCGGGGCGTGCCGGATTTGGACTCGCTGGCCATATAGTTGTGCTCCTGCACGGGGAAGAGGTAATCGGTGTTATGCTCCGCATTCTCATCGGGCCACTTGGCCTCGTCGCCGGAGGTGAACTCGCACTCCCAGCCGTACTTGTCCTCCAGGATGCTCTTCATGAAATCGTGCATGGCGGCAGACTCGTTGATCCAGGTCTTGACGACGCGCTGGTCGCACTTGCCGGAAGCATAGCGGGAGATCTCGCTCAAAAGCTTTGCCTTATCGGTGGCGGGGGCACCCGCTGCCTTGGCGGCAGAAGTATCAATGGCACCGTACCAGTGGCGGGTGTCCTGCACAGCGGCGTTCTGCTCGATGACGCGGAAGTTCAGGCCATTGGCGGCAGCGTACGCGGCGGCAAACATTCCGCCGTTGCCTGCGCCCACGATGAGGATGTCGGTGTCCACGGTCTCGGTGATGGCGGCCTCGTCGATGTCGGGCTCCTTGCCCAGCCAATCGGTCTCGTCGCCGGTGGGCAGCTGGACAGAGGCGACGGTGGCCTCGCCCTTGGCCTGCGCAAAGCAGCTCTTGGCAGCCTTCATCACAGCATCAGAGGTAATGGTGGAGCCGGAAACACCGTCGATCTCGCCGGTAGCGGAAGCCAGCAGCTGGTTTTTCAGCTCCTCGGCCGCTGCGCCGCCGTAGGACGCGGTCTCGCCGGAGGTGTCCACCACCACATTGGTGACGGCGCTGTCGGAGAAGGTCATGGTGACCTTGACGGTGGAGGAGATGCCCTCGGCAGTGCCCTCATAGGTGCCGGGGAGGTAGCTGCCAGCCGGAACCGAAGCAGCACTGGAGCCGGAGGCTGCCTTGCAGGCGGCCAGTGCGCCGGCGGTAACGCCGGACATGGCGGCTGCGGCTGCGATCTTCAAAAAGCCTTTGCGGGAGATCTGATTCATGCGTGTGTCCTTTCTTCCTTCTTGTTACCCTTCGTTCGACAATAATTTAACACAAAAAGTCGTTCTTTGTCCTTTAAGAATCCTTAAACATCTTTGCCATTTCTGAGCCGCTTTGGCCTCCCAGACCGCTCTCTGAGCGTATTTTGTGAAGGATTTATCATTTTTCTCCCGCAAAAAGCACCCGCTTTTTAAGTTTCCTTAAAAAACGGGTGCTCTTGCCTGAACAAATCTTAAACACATGGGCAAAGCAAACGGTTTTATTGCCCCTCGGGCTGGAAGATATAGCCTTTTCCCCAGACATTTTTCAGGTAGATGGGTTTGGCCGGGTCGGGCTCGATCTTCCGGCGGAGATTGTGGATGTGCACCTGCACGGTGCGCACATCGCCCAGGCTGTCCTTGCCCCAAATTTTCTGGTAGAGATCGTTGGCCGTAAAAAACGTGTTGGGATGGCGAATGAAGAGCGCGAGGATGCGGTACTCCATATCGGCCAGATGGATGCTCTGGCCGTCGTGTTCCACACTGTGGCGGTTGGCGTCCAGCGTGAAAGCCGCGCAGTGGTAGCCGCCCACGCTGGGCTCGGCAGCGTCCATCTGCACCCTGCGGATGTTGGCCATGATGCGGGCCAGCAGCACTTTGTTGTGGTAGGGCTTGGCGAGGAAATCGTCGCCGCCCATCTCCAACGCTCGCACCACGGTGTCGGTATCGTCCAGACAGGAGGTAAAAAGGATGGGGCAGTGGTGCCAGCTGCGCAGACGCTGGCAAAGATCCACCCCGTTGGTATCCGGCAGCAAAATGTCCATCAGGATAACATCAAAGCGTTCCCGGGCGTGGCTGAGGGCATCGCCGCCCGTCTCGGCGCAGACCACCTCAAAATTCTGTTGACTCTGCAAAAAATAACGGGTGGTGTCCCGGATCACCGGGTCGTCCTCCACCAATAAAACACGGATCATGCGGTCTTGCTCTCCCCTTTTCGGCCAAAGTTTGCTATACTAGCCTTAGTATACTGTATTTTGCGGCAATTCTCAACCGATCCTGGAGGGCATCATGAAGCATTTCCCGAAAAAACTTTGGGGCGCGGCGCTGGCTGTGCTGCTGGCCGTGGGCATTGCGCTGATCTGGTTTGCGCTCAACGCCCGTCTTCTCTCCTTTTCACTCACCGAGGCCCAGCTCTTGGCAGGCGACGCCGTGCGCGGCCAGCTGCAGCTGCTGGCCCTCACGGTGTTTGCCACACTGGCGGCAGCCATTTTAGCGCTCTGTCATTACAAAAAGCGGCCGGAGCTGGAGTATTTTCTGCTCTATCTCATCGTCCTCATCTTCTGGGGCGGTCTGGTGGCCGGTTTCCCCAGCGGCTTTCAGGGGCTGGCACAGCGGTTCATGCGGCTGTTCTTCGCCGTAGCGATCCTGGCCTCCACCCTGCTCTCGGCAGCGCTGCTGGCCCTGCCGCTGCCCACCAAATGGGTCGTGCCCGCATCGGCCGTCTTTCTGTTTCTGGGGCAGGTCAGTCTGCCGGCCCTCCGCTTTGGGGTGCTGACGGCGGGGATGTGTCTCTGCCTTGCTCTGCTGCTTTCCGCCTACTGGAACGGCTATGAGGCGGCGGAGCTGCTGCTTTTTCCCTGCGCCGTCACTACGGGGTTCCGGGTGTGGGCGCTGCTGCCCAACCTCCCGGCGTTCACCGAGTCCTACCCGCTCTACCTGCTGCGCAGCGCCCGGGTGTTCGATATTCCCTTTGCGCTGGGCTGCATGACGTTTGTGTGCCGCCGCTTTGCCCTCCAGTTCGACCACACCGAGCAGCTGGCCCGAGAACTGGACGCCCGGGTCGTGGAGCGGACAAAGGCCCTCACTGAGGAGACCGAGGCCCGCAAGAGCATGATGCTGAACATCTTTCACGACTTGCGCAGCCCGCTTTTTGCCCTGAGCAGTGGGCTGGACACGCTGGCCGAGGCCCCGGAGGCCCTGCCGGCCCTGCTGCCCGCCTTACAGCAGCGGGCCGCTTTCCTGCGGCGGCTGACCGAAGATCTCTTTCTTGCGGCAAAGCTGGAGCAAAAGCAGATCCTGCTCAACGAAGACCGGGTGTTCCTCGACGACGCGGCGGGCAATGTCTGTGCGGCCTGCCGGAGCGAAGCCGAGAAAAAAGGGGTGTCGCTCTGCTTCGCCGTACACGCTCCGCTGCCCGTCTGGGGCGATGAGACGAGGCTGGAGCAGGTGGTGCAGAACCTTGTGACCAACGCCATCCATTATACCCCTGCCGGGGGCCGCATCTCCGTGACGGCCTATGCCGAGGGCGATGCGGCCTGCGTGGCTGTGGCCGACACCGGCTGCGGCATTGCGCCGGAGGATCGGTCTGCGGTGTTCGACCGCTATTTCCACACCACCGCCAACACCAAGCACGACTCCACCGGCCTCGGCCTGACCATCGCGCAGGAGCTCGCCCACCTGCACCACGGCGAGATCCTGCTGGAGAGCCAGGTGGGCAGCGGCAGCTGTTTTACGCTGAAACTTCCGCTATTGCAATAAAAGAAAACCAGCTCCCCATTCAGAGGAGCTGGCATTGCAGCGCAATAACGGTGCAATTATTCAAAATAAGCTTTCTGCACGGCCAGCAGCACACCGGCGCGGCTGGCGGCAAAGTTCAGGCCGCCCTGCAGGTAGCAGGTGTAGGGCGCGCGGAGAGGGCCATCGCAGGAGAGCTCGATGGTGCTGCCCTGGGTAAAGCTGCCGCTGGCCATGACCACCTCATCGGTATAGCCCGGCTCCGGGGAAGGTTCCGGGGCGGCGTAGCTGTCCACGGGGCTGGCGGCCTGAATGCCCTGACAGAACCCGATGAGGGCCTCTGCCGTGCCTGCGTCAAAGCAGGTCACAATGTCGTTGTGGTCATCGCAGTAGCGCGGGATGGGGTTTTTGTCCAGCAGTTCCAGCAGGCACTGGGCGTAGATGGCCGTCTTGATGGCCTCGCACACCACGCCGGGGGCGTAGTAGAAGCCCAGATACATATCCCGGGGCGTCTCCAGCGTACAGCCCAGCTCCTTACCAAGGCCCGGGGCATTGAGCCGATAGGCACACAGCTCCACAAGGTCCTTCCGGCCTGCGATGTAGCCGCCGGTGGGAGCGATGCCGCCGCCGGGGTTCTTGATGAGGCTGCCCACCACAAGGTCGGCCCCCGCCTGGCAGGGTTCTTCGGTCTGGGTGAACTCGCCGTAGCAGTTGTCCACGAAGACGATGATGTCGGGGTTGGCGGCGCGGGCGGTGTCGGCGATCTTTCGGATGGTATCCAGGTCGAAGGCGCTGCGCTGCAGATAGCCCCGGCTGCGCTGGATGTGGCAGACCTTCGCCCCCGGGGCCTTTTGGGCAATCAGCTCATAATCCGGGGTAAAATCGGGCTTCAGGGGCGCTTCGTCGTACCGAATGCCGTAATCCATCAACGTGCCGGTGCCCTTGCCCTTGCCGTCCAGCCCGATGACGCCCTCCAGCGTATCGTAGGGGCGGCCGGTGGCAGCCAGCAGGGTGTCCCCGGCCCGCAGCAGGCCGAACAGGGCCACGGCCAATGTGTGGGTGCCGCTCTGGAACTGGCTGCGCACGAGGGCGTCCTCCGCCCCCATCACCTGGGCAAAGATCTGCTCCAGCTTGGCGCGGCCCGTGTCCCACAGGCCGTAGCCGGTGGTGCCCAGCATATCGGTGGAGGACATCTGGGTATCCGCAAAGGCTTTCAGCATTTTGAGCTGGTTGAAATCCCGGATCTCCTCCATGCGGCGGAAATAGGGCTGGCAGAGCTCCATGGCCTTCTCGTCAAGGGCGAGGACCTCGGGCTTGAAATCAAAAAAGTGGTTGAGCATTGACATGATGTTTTGTTTCCTTGGCTTTGTGTTTTATTCGTTGTTTTCGTAGCGGGCCAGCGCACCCAGCGGGTGAAAGCCCAATTGCGTGTAGAAATGCACCCGCTCGGGGCTGCAGAGGAAAACGGGCCGATGCCCTGCGGCGGCAAGGGCGTTTGCCATCTCCACGATGAGCCGCCCGCCGATCTTCTGCCCCCGCAGCGCCTCTTCCGTCTGGCCGCAGGCCATGTAGGCCTGCCCATTGCCAAGGGCGTAGGCCCCCACGGTGCAGACGATTTTCCCGTTCTGATTCAGCGCCCAGACCCAGGCCTTGCCCCGGCTGCGCTTTGTGCACAGCTCGGAGTAGAAATCCTCCCGCCGGGCGGGCCGGTCCGGGAAGAGCACCTCGGCCACCGGGCCGGAGGCGGGGTCTTCGTCCCTCGTCAGGCTGTCCCAGAGGGCTTTTTGTTTTTCCGTCTGGGCGGGCAGGGGCAGCTGTTCCCCTGCCGCAAGGCCGAAAATGGTCTGCGTCCGGGCACGGGTCCAGCCTGTGGGCGGCGGGCAGACGGCCTCATCCAGAATGACGGCCCTGCAGCCGCAGAAGTTCAGAAAGCTGGCCAGCTCGTCGGGGTTGGCATGGCCTGCGGCCCAAGCGGTGCTGCCGCCCACATCCAGCGCCAGCGTCGGCCCGGCAAAAAAGCGTCCCGGCTGGCTTTTGCCCAGCAGCTGCAGCGCCAGCGGAAGCATCGCATCAAAACAGAGCTTTCCTTTGCAGGCGGCGTAAAAGCGCTGTTTCTGCGTCTTATTTTTGATCTGCGCGATCATTTCAGGGCGTTGACGATGCGCTTGAATTCCCGGCCGCGCACCTCAAAGTTGGGGTACAGGTCAAAGGAAGCGCTGGCGGGCGAGAGGATGACCTCATCGCCGGGCTTAGCGGCGGCGCGGGCCAGCTCCACCGCGTGCTCCATGCTGTCGGCATGCTCGATGACCAGGCCGCTCTGGGCAAAATCGGGCTGCTCGCGCACCACCTTCTCGATGCGGGGGCCGGTGGCACCCATCAGCACCAGCGTCTTGACGTGGGCGATGATCTCCGGGGCCAGCGGCTCGTAGGGGATGTTCTTGTCGTAGCCGCCCGCAATGAGGATGAGCTTCTGGCCAAAGCTGCGCAGGCCTGCGATGGTACGGGTGGGGCTGGTACCGATGGAATCGTTGTACCAGGTCACGCCGTCCAGCACGCGGACCGGCTCGATGCGGTGCTCCACGCCGGTAAAGGTGCTGCCCACTTTCTGGATGGCCTCCACCGGCACCTCGCCCCAGACGGCAGCGGCAGCGGCCAGCAGATTCTCGATGTTGTGCAGGCCCCGGAGCTTGACGTCCTTCTGGGCCAGGAAGGGGGTCACCACGCCGTCCTCGGCCATGCAGAGCATCCCGTCGTCCCGCAGGAAAGCGCCGTTGTCGGTCTCGTGCAGGCGGGTGAACCAGACCTGCTTGCCCTTGCAGTCGGCTTTCATGCTGCGGGAGATGTCGTTCTCATAGCCCAGCACCTCGCGGCAGGGCGGCACCTGATGGATGAGGATGTTCCGCTTGGCGTTGATGTACTCCTGCATATCCTTGTGGTGGTCCAGATGGTTGGGGGTCACATTGGTGACCACGGCGATCTTCGGGCTCTTGTGCATGCTGATGAGCTGGAAGCTGGACAGCTCCACGACGGCCACATCCTCAGGGGCCACCTCGGGCAGCATGGGCAGCAGGGCGGCGCCAATGTTGCCGCCCAGATGCACCTTGCGTCCAGCGGCCTCATAGAACTTGGAGATGAGGGTGGTGGTGGTGGTCTTGCCGTCCGAGCCGGTCACGCCCACGATCTCGCAGGGGCAGAAATCAAAGAAGAGCTCCACCTCGCTGGTGACCATGGTGCCGGCGGCCATGGCATCCTGCAGGGGCTTTTCAAAGTAACCCACAAAGCCGGGGGTGCGCATGATGATGTCCTGCCCCTTGAAGCCGTCCAGGTAGTGTTCGCCCAGGCTCAGGTCGATGCCAAGGCGGCGGATGGTGGCGGCATAATCGCCGAAATCGTCCACGGATTTTTTCTGGTCGCAGAG
>RKCM01000183.1 GCA_014858325.1 Oscillospiraceae bacterium
CACGGTGCAGGCGCTGGAAGCCTGCAAGAAGGAGCTGGGCGTGCGCACCATCCTGGGCGTGTCCAACATCAGCTTCGGCCTGCCCTGCCGCCCCTACCTCAACACCACCTTCCTCACCATGGCCATGTACGCGGGGCTGGACCTCGCCATCATGAACCCCTCCAGCGAGGAGATGATGGCGGCGGTGTACGCCTACAATGTGCTCACCAACCGGGACAAGCAGAGCATGAAGTATATCGAGCGCTATGCCGACAAGGTGCCCGCCTCGGCGGCGTTGAAGCAGGCGCTGCAGCATCAGGCCGCAGGGGGAGCAGCCGTCTCGGATGCCCCGGCCGACCCGGCGCTTTCCGGCCCCTACGCCCCCTTAATGAAGGCGGTGGAACAGGGCCTCAAGGGAGACGCCGCCGCCTGTACCAAGGCTCTGCTGGAAGAGAAAGAGCCTCTCGACCTTGTGGACGGGGCCCTCATCCCGGCGCTGGATATCGTGGGAGCCAAGTACGAGAAGGGCAAGCTCTTTTTGCCCCAGCTGCTGCAGGCCGCCAGCGCAGCCCAGAGCGCCTTTGACGTCATCAAGACGGTCCTGGCCCAGAAGGGCGGCGCGGGCGCGGCCAAGGGCCGCATCGTGCTGGCCACCGTAAAAGGCGACGTCCACGACATCGGCAAGAACATCGTGAAGGTCATCCTCGAAAACTACGGCTTTGAGGTGCTGGATCTGGGCCGGGACGTGCCGGTGGAAACGGTGGTGGACACCGTCCGCCGGGAGCACATCCGCTTGGTGGGCCTCTCCGCCCTCATGACCACCACCCTCAAGAGCATGGAGGAGACCATCGCGGCCCTCCACAAGGCTCAGCTGGACTGCAAGGTGATGGTGGGCGGCGCCGTCCTTACCCCGGAGTACGCTGCCAAGATCGGCGCCGACTGGTACGCCAAGGACGCCAAGCGCAGCGCCGACATTGCCAAGGAGTTCTTTGGGGTGTAAACAATAAAAACTCGTGACGACAAAAACGGCGTGACTGCAATGGTCACGCCGTTTTTTATCGGTAACAGGTTATGCGGAGAGACTGCCCGGTAAGGGGGTGCTGTCCACATAACAGTCATCCGGGCTCAAATCCACTTTATTATTCCAGACCTTGGTGCTGTCTACAGCCGGATCAATGTCCCAGGATACGCAATGATTTTCGTCCAGATACACCCGGCGGAAATTACGCCACTCCCGGAACGAAGCAAATACCGTGCCCGGCTGAAGCAGCGGGCAGGCATCGTAAAGCCGCGTTTCTCCATTGTCAAAGCTCAAGACCAACGTGAAATCCTCTCTGGGAACGACCTTGGTGATCTGCCTGCGGCCGGAAGCAAAATATTCAGCCATTTTGGGTTCAAATCCCTTGGAGAGATAATAGGCCACGCTTTTTCCCATAGGATCACATCCTTTCCACAGCAAGAGCACTTAGCGCAGAGGCTCGATGGCAAACAGCTCCTGCTTTTTGATGGCCAGCTCCCAGTTATCCATGAGCTGGTCTTGCCGGAGCGCCGCCCAGCCCAACAGCATTTTCAGCTTTTCGCTGGCTTTTATGGCGGTACATTTCCCGGTCGGCGCGGTCTTTGACGGTGACGACGTCCTCGCCGGAGAAGGCGGCGGAGCCAAAGGAGACCATGGGCAAAAAGGGGAGGGCTTTGCGCCGCTGCTCCAGCCGCCGCAGAAATTCCTCCGCGCACGGGGCCTCCTGCGCCCGGTCCTTCAGCAGCACGCAGAATTCGTCGCCGCCGATGCGGTAGCAGTAGCCGCAGCGGGCGTAGGCCTTTTTAAGGCAGGCGGCGATCTCCGCCAGGCAGAGGTCGCCCTGCAGATGGCCGTAGCGGTCATTGATCTGCTTGAAATCGTCCACGTCGAACACCACCAGAACGCCGCCGCTGCGGTCCATTTCCACCGTGCGGTTCAGATAGCTGTTCTGGTTCAAAAGGCCAGTCAGAGCGTCCAGCTGGTTCCACATCTCATTGCAGTAGATAAAATACAGCACCGAGAGCAGGGTGACGCACAGCCAGGTAACGCGGAGCTGCGGCAGCGTCACCTGAATGGCGGTCTCTGCCGTGAGGAAGAAGATGAGCGGGTAGATGAGGGGGCGGCTGCGGTTCTGATACTCCCTTGCCATGAGGATGGTGGACACCGAGAGGTACAGGATGGAAACGAAATACATCAGGACGTACAGGTAAAAATGGGGGCCCCGGGAATACCGATTATCGGCGCTGACGGAGAATACCAGACCATAAGGGATGGTGCAGGCCAGAACGACCAGATACCCCACCTCACAGTACACGGCCGCCCGGAGCCCCTGCCGGAGGGCAGACCTGCGGTCCAGCACATAGGCGAGGCAGAGGGACACCGCCGGGGACAAACCAAAGCCCAGGTAGTTGGAGAGGATGTTCAGCCAGCGCCAGCCCGGCGGCATGCCGTCCACCACAAGGGTGATCACCTCCAGCACCGAGATGGCCGCGATCAGAGCAAAGGCCAGAAAAAAGCCGCGCTTCTGCTTTTTATTGAGGGATTCGCTCAGCTTTGTGAGGATGCACATGAAGCTCAGCACAAACAGGTCAATGGTGGTCAGGATGTAAAAATATCCGTTCATTGCAGATCAGTCCATTCTTTTTCCCTTTGGCGTCCGGGACAATGCGCAGACCACCTCAATGTGTTCGCTGTGGGGGAACATATCCACCGGGGTGAAGCCCTCGGCGCGGTAGCCCTTCCGGGTCAGGAGAGCAAGGTCGCGGGCCATGGTCTCGGGGTTGCAGCTGACGTAGACGACCCGCTTGGGCCCCATGCGAGCCACGCTGTCCAGAAACGCCGGGGTAGAGCCCTCCCGGGGCGGGTCCATAAACACCACATCGGCCTTTTCCCCGGCAGCGGCCGCTTCCCGGATCCACTCGGTGGCGTCGGCGGCAAAGAAACGGGCGTTTTTCACGCCGTTGTGGCGAGCGTTGCCGATGGCGTCGTGGACGGCGTCCCGGTTGAGCTCCACGCCCACAAGGGCCTTCGCCTGATCGGCGGCGGTAAGACCGATGGTGCCGATGCCGCAGTAGGCGTCCAGCACGGTCTCCCGGCCCGTCAGCCGGGCGGCTTCCACCGCCAGGCCGTAGAGCACGGCCGTCTGCACCGGGTTCACCTGATAAAAGCTGCGGGGGCTGAGGGCGTAGGTCTTGCCGCAGAGGGTATCCAGAATGAACCCTTTGCCGTAGAGCACCTTTTCCGCCTCCCCCAGCACCACGCTGGTCTGGCGGGGGTTGAAGTTTTGCACCACCGTGGTCACGGGGACATGGCGTTTGTCCGCCTCTTCCAGCAGGGCTTTCACAAAGTTTTTGGCCCCGGGCAGCACAGGCTGGGCCGTTACCAGTACCACCATCACCTGCCCGGTAGCCACGCCCCGGCGCAGCAGGCAGTGGCGCAAAAGGCCCGTGCCCTTGTCCTCGTTGTAGGGCTGGTAGCGGCAGCGGTTGGCCGCCGCCCGCACCGCCTGCATCACCGCGTCCAGCACCTCATCGTGGAGCAGGCAGCTTTCCACCGGCAGCACCTTGTGGCTGCGGGCGGCGTAGATGCCGGAGGTCAGTTTTCCACCGGGGCCCGGGGCGAAGGTAGAGATCACCTTATTGCGGTAGTGGAAGGGCGTCTCCATCCCCCGGATGGGGTGGACGGGGCCGTACCGGCCCAGCAGGGCCCGCACGGCGTCCTCCTTCTGCTGGAGCTGGGCAGCGTAGGGCAGCCCCAGCAGCGGGCAGCCGCCGCAGTGTTTGGCGCGCAGTTTGCAATCCATTTTGTCCTCCGAACTTTTGACAGGGCAGAAAAAAGCCATCCTGTTTTTTTATTGTAAGCATAACATAAACGAAGCCAAAAGACAAGAAACACCCCCTCCGTGCGAACCATGACGGAAGAGGTGCGTTCTCATTTCATTGTTTCCAGGCAGCCGCTTTCCCAAAGCGCCCTCACCTTCTGCGCAGCAGACTGGACGAGGGTGCCCACGGGGACGTCGGCGATGCCGACGACATAGTTGTCGCAGTGGTTGACGGGGATGAGGATGCGCTTTGCGTCGGCCTGACCGACGGCGGCAGCCATGGCGGGCGTGATCTCGCCCAGCAGGGCGTCCGCGATGACGATGCCCAGCGGGCCCACGATGACGTCCGCACGGCGGGCGTTGACGAGGACGGCGTTTTCGCCGGTAGCGGCACGGGCAGCGCCCGCCTTGAGCATGGCGGAAGCGGCCAGACTGTTGGTGCCCACGGCGGTGAGATCGGCGTCGGGGCAGGCGGCGGAGATGGCGGCCACCAGCTGGCGGCCCAAGCCTCCGCCCTGCCCGTCAATGACTAAAACGCGCATCAGAAATCCAGGGTCTCCAGCTTCAGCAGAGCCAGGATGTAGATCTTGAGGGCCTCCAGAAGCTTATCGATGGGGGCGGACTCGTTGGCGCCGTGCATCGGGCCGCCGAACTCCGGGATGGGCAGCTCGGCGTGCTCGGGGCCAAAGCTGACGGCATAGGGGAAGTGGCGGGCGTAGGTGCCGCCGCCCATGGTGAAGGGGGTGGCGTTGTCGCCGGTCACCTCATTGTAGGTGTCGATGCAGGCCTTGATGGCGGGGGTATCGGCCTCGATGTAGAAGGGCTTTGCCTCGCTCACATCGGTCAGCTCGGCCCCGGTGCCAATGGCCTCGCGGATCTGGCGGGCCATGGTCTCGCCGTCGGTGCAGGTGGGGAAGCGGCTGTCCATGGTCTGCACCATCCGGCCGTTTTCCATATACATCTTGCCGCCGATGATGGTCAGCGGGCCGAAGGGGCCGTCGGCGCACTGGACGCCCAGACCCTCGCCGGCGGTGGAGCGGTGCAGCTTCTGGACGGCCTGCAGGTAGGCGCGCTCTGCCTCGTTGCACAGGTCATTCTCCAGCAGATAGTCCACCACCAGACCGATGGCGTTGACGGTGCCCTCCGGCATGGCAGCATGGCCGCTCTTGCCCCAGCCGCGGATGCGGACGCCGCTGCCTTCCGGCTCCAGCGTGATGTTGGGGGCATTGCGCAGCTGGGTGATGTCGGTCTCCACCAGAGCGCTGGCGCGGTCGGGCACGGCATTGGTGGCAACGCCGCCCACGAAGTCCTTGATCTCGCCGTTGCACACGGGGCTGACCAGCTTGCCGTCGAAGTGGCCCTTCTCCCCGTTGCAGACGGGGAACTCGGCATCCGGGGTGAAGCAGAAGACGGGAGCGGTGTAGTGCTCCAGATAGTAGTCCACATCGTGCATGTGGGTCTCCTCGTTGTCACCGACCAGGGCGCGGATGGGGTAGCGCAGAGAGACGCCCTCCTCCTTGAGGAACTTCAGGGCGTACAGGGTGGCCACCATGGGGCCCTTATCGTCTGCCACGCCGCGGCCGATCATATAGCCGTCCCGGATCTGCATGGTGAAGGGGTCGGCGGTCCAGCCGTTGCCCTCGGGCACCACGTCCACATGGCAGATGGTGGCCAGATACTTCTCGGGCTCTGCGCCCTCCAGCTCGGCATAGCCGATGTGATCCTCGCAGTTGCGGGTCTTGAGGCCCATGGCTGCCGCCATTTCCAGCGTCTTTTCCAAAGCGGCCTTGGGGCCCTTGCCGTAAGGTGCGCCCTCTTCCGGGGTGCCCTCCACGCTGTTGATGGCCACGAGGTCTGCAATGTCCTGCAAAATCTGCTCTTTGTTCGCCGCAATGAATGCGTCGATCTTCTGGTTCAGTGCCTGATCCATGTTGGTTCGTCCTTTCTTTGTCGTAAGCGACACATTAGTATCATAATAGCATATTTGAACGAAGATTGCCAGCCGTTACACCGCAAAAAGTGCGCTCAGCGCCCCCAGCAGGCCGGCGCTGGCTGCGCCCATGATGACGCCCGCCAGCAGCACGCCGCCCATGCAGGCGATGAGCACATCCTTGAACTTCATGTCCAGAATGGACCCCGCCAGCGTGCCGGTCCACGCGCCGGTGCCGGGCAGCGGAATGCCCACGAACAAGAGCAGGGCCACCACCAGCCCCTTGCCGGCCTTGGCTTCCAGCGCCCGGCCGCCTTTTTCGCCCTTGACGATGCAGAAGCGGCAAAAGGGCCCGATGACCGGCTTGTGATAGCCCCAGATGAGGAATTTGCGGGCAAACAGGTAGATGAACGGCACCGGGAGCATATTGCCCACCACACAGATCAGATAGGTGGGCAGCACCGGCAGCCCCATGCCCAGCCCCACCGGGATGGCTCCCCGCAGCTCGATGATGGGGAACATGGAGATGAAAAACACCAGCAGATAATTCTTGAGCATATATGCCCTCCTTTACAGGTCGATGACCAGCTCCACCGGGCAGTGGTCGGAACCGAAAATTTCGTTGTGGATCTCCGCCGCACGGATCTTATCCGCAATGCGGTTGGAGACGATAAAATAATCGATGCGCCAGCCCGCGTTCTTCTCCCGGGCATGGAAGCGGTAGCTCCACCAGCTGTACTTCACCTCGTCCGGGTGGATGGCGCGGAAGCTGTCCGTAAAGCCCGCCGCCAGCAGCTGGGTCATCTTGGCCCGCTCCTGATCGGTGAAGCCTGCGCTCATGCGGTTGGTCTTAGCGTTTTTGATGTCCTGTTCCGTGTGGGCCACGTTGAGATCGCCGCAAAGGATCACCGGCTTTTGGGCGTCCAGCGCCAGCAGGTAGGCCCGGAAATCGTCCTCCCACTGCATCCGATACTCCAGCCGCTTCAGGCCGTCCTGGCTGTTGGGGGTGTAGCAGTTCACGAGGTAAAAGCCCGGGTATTCCAGCGTCAGCACTCTTCCCTCGTGGTCGTGCTCCTCCCTGCCGATGCCCATGGTCACCGCCAGCGGCGGCTGCCTGCACCAGCAGGCTGTGCCGCTGTAGCCCTTTTTCTCGGCGGAGTAGGTGTACTCGGTGTAGCCCTCGGGTGCGAAATCCGCCTGGCCGGGCTGCATCTTCGTCTCCTGTACCGAGAAGACGTCTGCATCCAGTGCCGCAAAGCTGGCGGCAAAATCGTGGGTCAGGCAGGCCCGCAGGCCGTTGACGTTCCAGCTGATGAGTTTCATACAAAGCTCCTGTCTGTTTTTAAGAAGTATCGGTTACGCTGTGTATTTGTTTTTCCAGACGCCGCTGCGGAACCGCAGCACAAAGCAGGTGGTGCGGCAGACCCAGTCCACCACCATGGCGATCCAGACGCCGATGGCACCGTAGCCCAGCCGCACGCCGATGAGGTAACTGAAGCCGATGCGCCATACCGCCATGCTGAGGATGGACGTGACCATGGTGAACTTCACATCGCTGGCCGCGCGCAGGGCGTTGGGCAGCACGAAGGACACCGGCCACAGCAAAATGGCAAAAGCCGCGTGGATGGCGGAGAGCAGGATGGCCAGCTGCATCGTCTCGCCGGAGAGGGCATAAATGCCCACCAGCGGCCGCACAAAGAGCAGGATCAGCCCGTTGAACACGCCCATGACGATGTAGGCCCAGCCCAGCAGCTTTTTGGTGTAGCAGACCGCCTGCTCGTTGTCGCCTGCACCCACGCACCGGCCCACCACCGTGATCATGGCCAGACCGATGGCCTTGCCCGGGATGGTGCCCATGCCGTCGAGGTTGTTGGCCACGGCGTTGGCGGCGATCTGCACGGTGCCGAAGGTGGAGATCATGCTGACGACGAGGATGCGGCCCGCCTCAAACAGGCTGTTTTCAAAGGCGGAGGGGATGCCGATGCCCAGGATGCGCCGGGCAAGACCCAGATCCACCCGCACCGCCCTGGGCACGGTGAGGGCGTTGCCCTTCTGGTAGCAGCGGCGCAGGATGAGGGCAGCGGCCACCAGACGGGAGGCCACGCTGGGCCAGGCTACGCCCTCCACCCCCATCTTGAGGCCGAAGATGCAGACGGCGTTGCCCACGATGTTGATGATGTTCATCAGCACGCTGATCTGCATGGAGATCTTGGAGTTGCCCATGCTGCGGAAGAGCGCCGCCCCCGCATTGTACAGCGCCAAAAACGGATAGCTCAGGGCGATGATCTTCAGGTAATGGACGCCCGCGTCCAGCACATCGTCGTCGATGGTGCCGTAGCAGGCGCGGATGAGGGGCCGCGCACAAAAGAAGCACAGCGCCCCCACCACAGCCCCCAGCAAAAGGCTCAGCAGGATCAGCTGGCCGGAGCTGGCGTCGGCCCGTTTCTGCTCCCGGGCGCCGAGGTACTGGCTCACCACCACCGCGCCGCCGGTGGCCAGCGCCGCAAACAGCACGATGACCAGATTGTTGAGCATATCCACCAGACTTACGCCCGAGATGGCCGCCTCGCCGCAGCGGGAGACCATCATGGTATCGGCCATGCCCACCGTCACCTCCAGCAGCTGCTCAATGAGCAGCGGCCCGGTCAGCCGGAGCAGGTCTTTTTGACTGAACAGCGGGGCCCGCCCGCCAAACAGCGGCTTGCCGGAGCCGCTTTGCACTTTTGAACGCATTCCCGTCCCCCTCTATGGACTCGACCACAATTTTATGACATACAGAGTTATTGTAGCACGGGAGCGATTTACTGTAAAGGGAATGGGCGAGCCATCTTTCGTCAGAATGCCCTGCTAATTTCCCCATTCTTTGTGCTATCCGCCAAAATTTTGTTTTTTGTGCCATTGCAAGCGATTTTTTTGCAAAAAGGGCTTGCAATTCTCCGCCGGACGTGCTATTGTTGTATCCAACAGGACAAGCATATAGAACACAACGTTCTATCCCTCTCCCTGTTTTCTTCCTTCTTCATCTTATTTTTCTTACGCTATTTTCTTCATTTACCTTCTTATCATTTACCCTGCTGCTCTCTTCCCGTAGAGAGCAAAAAACGCGGCGGCCCATCCTGCAAGGGGCCGCCGCGTTTTTGTATTTTGCTGTCATGGCTCCCCCAAAGGGGGAACCGGCAAAGCCGTCAGGCTTTGCCGGAGAGGGCGAGTTTCTGAAACGCTTCCCGGACTTCGCCGGAGAAGTACAGCGTCCCCAAAGCGCACACCGGGCCTTTCCCTCCCAGTTCCACCGCACGGGCTACCCCTTCCTCGATGCCGGGGGCCGCTTCGGCGGGGATGCTCCGGGTGCGGATGGCTTCGGCCAGCGTCTCGGCGGGCAGCGCCCGGGGCGTGTGGGCCGCTACCGTCACGAACCGCTTTGCCAGCGGCAGCAGCAGTGCCAGCAT
>RKCM01000123.1 GCA_014858325.1 Oscillospiraceae bacterium
CATCCAGGCGAACACCAGAGAGCCGCCGCGGCTGACGATGTTCATCTTCCGCTTGTGGGTGCGGATCTGGTCGATGGTCTTGCGGGTGATGCCGCAGTGGAGGGTGACGAAGTCCACGCCGTCCTCAGCGTGCAGGCGCACCACGTCGATGAAGTCCTGGGCGGTCAGGGTGGCCAGGTCGCGCTGGTAGTGGATGACGGAGTCATACACCGGCACGGTGCCGATCATGACGGGGCACTCGTGGGTCAGCTTCTGGCGGAAAGGCTGGGTGTTGCCGTGGCTGGACAGGTCCATGATGGCCTCTGCGCCCATGTTGACGGCGCTCATCACCTTTTCCATCTCGATGTTGTAGTCCTTGCAGTCGCGGGAGACGCCGAGGTTGACGTTGATCTTGGTGCGCAGCATGGAGCCGATGCCCTCGGGATCCAGGCAGGTGTGGTGCTTGTTGGCCGGGATGGCGACCTTGCCCTCGGCGACCAGCTGCCGGATCTCTTCAACGGTGCGGTACTCCTTCTTGGCCACGATCTCCATTTCCGGGGTGACGATGCCCTTGCGGGCGGCGTCCATCTGGGTGGTGTAAGCTTGCATGGTTTGTTCCTCCATTTTGATGTTTATGCGGTATGCGATGCGTCGGGTGGTGGGAAGGTGCCGGAACAAACACGCCGACCTCGATACGCGAGATCAAACTGGATTCCGGCGCCTCCGCAGAAAAATGCGGTCTTCATGAAAAAACTCCTGACATGAATTTTGTTGCGCGGCAGAAGGTGGTGCCCCCGATCTGCCGCGGCCCCTGGCTCCCCCTTGGAGAAGCGCCTGAGAGGGCGAGCTTGTTATAATTTTGCGACCATCTCTCGCAGCTCGGTACACTCTTTTGCAATGTCCTCCGCCCCAAAGATGGCGGTGACGAGGGCGACGCCGGCAATGCCGGTGCCTGCCAGAGTGAGGAGGTTGTCCTTATGGATGCCGCCGATGGCCACCACCGGGATGGGAACGGACGCGCACACCTCGGTCAGCAGTTCCCGGGTGATGACGTGGACGTTCTTTTTGGTGTGGGTGGTGAACATGGCTCCGCAGCCCAGATAGTCGGCCCCGTCGGCCAGGGCCTTCTGGGCCTCTGCCACATTGTGGGCCGACACGCCGACGATCTTGCCCGGCCCCAGCAGCCGCCGTGCCTCGGCGGCTGCTAGATCCTCCTGCCCGACGTGGACGCCGTCGGCGTCGCAGAGCTTGGCCAGCGGGACGTTGTCGTTGAGGATGAAGGGGACGTGGTATGCCTTGCACAACGCGCAGATCTCCCGGGCCTCGGCCAGCAGGGCGGCATCGTCCAGCTGCTTTTCCCGCAGCTGGATCATGGTGGCCCCGCCCTTCAGGGCGGCTTCCACCTGCTGGGGCAGGGTCTGGCGGCCCACCCAGGCACGGTCGGTGACGGCGTAGAGACGAAGCATTTCAGGGGTGCAGTTCATAAGGCGGCTCCTTTGGTTTGAGAGAGGTTCAGGAAAGGGTGGTCTGCATGGAGCGCAGCGCACCCGAGCGCTGCAGGCTGAACAGCAGCACGCCTGCAATGACAGCGCCGCCGGCCGTGGAGACCAGGAAGGGGACGATGTAAGCGTAGAACGCGATGTCGCCTGCGCTCTTGCCCATCAGCAGGATGGCGACAGGGTAGGCGCACAGCCCGCCCAGGATGGAGGTGCCAAACACCTCTGCCACCAGCGTGGGCAGCAGCTGCCGGGTCTTGTGGTAAGCAAGGCCGCACAGCAGTGCGCCGAACATGCTGCCGGGGAACGCCATCAGGCTGCCCAGACCCAGCAGGTTGCGCAGCAGCGAGGCCACAAAGGCCACGCCGATGCCGTAGTAGGGCCCCAGCAGCACCGCGCACAGGATGTTGACCATGTGCTGCACCGGGGCGCATTTGCTGCCGAAGATCGGGAAGCTGAACACGCTGCCCACCACAGCCAGCGCACAGAACATGCCCGCCAGGGCCAGTTTTTTGACCGAGAGATTTTTCATGAAGAATGCCTCCTTTGCATAATGCGACGCAACAAAAAACAGGAGAGCCTTTTGCGGCGTCTCCTGTAAAAATCCATTCCGGCCAGAGCGGTGGCTCCGGCCCTATGACTTCCTACGGCGGCATGATCCGCATCAGGTGTAAGGGTCGAAGCTCGGGTGCTTCCTCTCAGCCTGCGATTACAGACTCCCCTGTGTTTCTTGTATTGTCGGCTTGTATTTTACACCCACTGGGTGCAAATTGCAAGAGAAATTTTTTTGAAGAGCTCTATCCTCTTGCGAATGTTGGCGAAAGTGTGTTATATTGAAATGGGCTTGTATGCCTATCAAAATCGAGTGTTTTTTTGTTTTCATATCTGTAAAATAAGAGTGTTCGATTTTTATTTGAGAATTTAGGGTTTGATTATGAAATTAACGATTAAAAACCTGGCGAAGATCAGCAAAGCAGAAGTAGAACTGAACGGAATTACGGTGGTTGCTGGTTATAATAGCACAGGAAAAAGCACCATTAGCAAGGCGCTACTCGGTGTGATGAGTGCGTATAGTAATCTGAACGAAGACATTATTGCGCAAAGAAGTTTTGAGATTCAGCGTGCGCTGGACAGCGCCGTTTCGGGGATAATTGCTGTGCCGGCCTACTATAGAAGAAAAACGAGAATGCGCCGATTAGCAAGAAAACTCAGTGTGGATCGCTCTTTGAAATTGGAAACAGAAAGCCTGTGTTTTGCTGCTGTGGAAGGCCTTACAGAAGAAGAAACAAAACAGGTCGAACAATATATCAAGGCACACTTTGAAGAGATTCAGGCAGAAGTTGAAGAAAAACGCGATATTTCGGAGCAAGACTTTGCATCGTTCCTTGTAAACAACCAGTTTCGGACGGTTTTTGATCAGCAGATCAACACGTTTGGATCGGACAAAGCCTGTACCATTGATTTGTCGGCAAAAGAAGAAATTCACCTGGAAATCGTCAACAACAAGGTGGTGGAACTCCCGCTGCTGACGCTGAAAGAGGCAACACCGTTCTATATTGAGCCGAGGCATATGCTGGATATGTCTGCAATGCGGTATGACATCTATCAAACGGATTCTTCTCTTTACAATGAGCTGCGTGCAAGTGAAAATACTGCGCCGGAGAATATGACACTGGAACAATATACCCAGCGGGAACATTCTACAGCAATTGTAAAAGAGCTGGCTGACCAGGTGATGCACGGCTCCCTTCGTCCCGCAGAGGATGCCGTTCGGTTTTATGACAACGACTTTCAGTCGGTTGTTTCGGTGAAGAATACAGCGTCCGGCATCAAATCGATGGCACTGATTGCGCGGCTGATCGAAAATGGGAAGCTTGCACAGCGCGGAATGCTCATCATCGATGAGCCGGAAGTGAATCTCCATCCGGAGTGGCAACTTCGCTTTGCAAATTTTCTGGTGCGTCTGAACAAAGAACTGGATATTCAGATCCTATTGACAACGCATAGCCCGTATTTCCTTCGCGCGATTGAAAAATATGCGCAGGAATGGGAAGTGGAAAATGGATTGAAGCTTTATATGACGGTGCCCTGCAGGGAACAGGAGAATTTGTACACCCTGAAGGATGTGACCGATACGCCAAACTTGATTTTTAAGCAGTTGTATCTTCCGCTGGAAAGTTTGTAAAGAAACAAGGAGTTTTGGCTGTTATGAGATATACAGCACCGAAAAATCCAGAAGTGTGGAACAAAACCTTGTCCCAGACGGCATATACAGAAGATAAACCAGCAGAGGAACAGTTCGACTTAGAGGAGAACGGCGAGAAAGTGGTTTTGGCGCTGGATACCGTTGCAAAAGGATATGGAAAGGGACTATACGGGGATAAGATCATTGCTTCCTGCGATGCGTTGAAACAAAAAGACGGCGAACTCTATTTCATTGAGTTCAAAAATCAACGGCAGTCGAATGTGGATAAGAAAGACGTTCAGGCAAAAGCATTTGGAAGCCTGATCGTGGTGCAGGCGGCACTTTATCCCGAAGAAAGTCTGGCGAGTCTCATGCAAAGATCGAACGTTTTTGTAGTGTTTCAGGATCACCGCCCGGAAGAAGAGGAAGATTACCTCAACATTGTAAAGAAATTCGGAGAATTTGCCGGAGAATCGGGAGAGCCGATCTGGTTTGGACTGCGGCAGTGTCTGGAGCGTGGAATCTGCAAAAGTGTCCATACGATCTCAATATCGGAATTCAATCATACATACAGCGAAAAGCTTTTTGCGACAGAATGAACCGCAAACACAAACTCCCCCTCACAGCGATGTGAAGGGGAGTTTGTGTTTCTAAGATTTTACAGCATCTTGGACAAAAATGCCTTCAAACGGGGGTGCTTGGGGTTGGAGAAGAGCTCCTGCGGGGGCTCGTCCTCCTGGATGCGGCCCTCGTCGATGAAGATGACGCGGTTGGACACCTCGCGGGCAAAGCCCATCTCGTGGGTGACCACCAGCATGGTGATGCCGGTGTGGGCCAGCTCTTTCATCAGCTCCAGCACCTCGCCCACCATCTCGGGGTCCAGGGCACTGGTGGGCTCGTCAAAGAGGATGACGTCCGGGTCCATGGCCAGAGCGCGGGCAATGGCGATGCGCTGCTGCTGGCCGCCGGAAAGGCTCTTGGGGAAAACATCGGCCTTGTCGGACAGGCCCACGCGGGCCAGCAGCTCGTCGGCGCGGGCAGAGGCCTCCTGCTTGTTCTTGAGCTTGAGCAGCTCGGGGGCAAGGCAGAGGTTCTGCTTGACGGTCAGGTGGGGGAAGAGGTTGAAATGCTGGAACACCATGCCCATCTTCTGGCGCACGGCGTCGATGTGGGCTTCGTCCACCTCCACGCCCTCAAACTTGATGGAGCCGCCGGTGGGGATCTCCAGCCGGTTCAGGCAGCGCAGAAAGGTGGATTTGCCGCAGCCGGAGGGGCCGATGAGGCAGACCACGTCGCCGCGGTAGATGTCGATGTCGATGCCCTTGAGCACATCGAGGGTGGGGGAGGGCTGCTTTGCGCCCTTCCGCTTTTCGCCGCCGTAGGTCTTGGTCAGCCCACGGACTTCCAGAATCTTATCGGTCACTTTGTGCCAGCCTCCTCTCAAATTTGCCCAGCAGCCAGGTGAAGATCATGACGAGGACCAGGTAGATGAGCGCCACGCCGAACAGCGGGAACATGGCCTCGTAGGTGCGGTTCATGATGCCCTGCGCCGCATACAGCAGCTCCTTGCCGCCGATGACGGTGATGAGGGAGGTGTCCTTCAGCAGCATGATGAACTCGTTGCCGAGAGCCGGCAGCACGGCGCGGATGGCCTGCGGGATGATGATGACCACCATGGTGGTCATGTAGTTGAGGCCAAGGCTCCGGCCGGCTTCCATCTGGCCGGGGTCCACAGCCATCAGGCCGCCGCGGATGATCTCGGAGACGTAAGCGCCGGAGTTGATGCCCAGCGCCAGCGCACCCACCATGGTAAAGTTGCGGCTGTTGTTGAAGATGACCATGCTCATGATCAGCAGCTGCACCATCATAGGCGTGCCGCGGATGACGGTGGTGTACACCTGACATACAGCGTTGAAGAGGCCCAGCACCGGGTTTGTGCGGCCGGGGCGCTGCTGGTCGTGGGCCACACGCACCAGCGCCACCACGCTGCCCAGCGCAATGCCCAGTGCCAGGGCGATGGCCGTGACGAGCAGGGTGGTGCCCACGCCCTCAATGTACTGGAGCCAGCGGTCTTTCAGGACAAAGGCCTGATAGAATTTGTAGAACAGATCCTGCCCAAAGTCGAGCCGGGTACCGCTTTTCAGCAGCTCGCTCAGCAGTTCGTATTGTGCGGCCATTCGCATCCTCGCTTTCTGATTTTGTCAAAATTTTGTAACCATTTTTCTCCAAAAAAGGGGAGGTGCCCGGTGGGCCGCCTCCCCGTGATACAACGTGCGGAAATTATTCAGCAGTGATGTACTTGTCCACGATGGACTGCAGGGTGCCGTCTGCCTTCAGCTCTTCCAGAGCGGCATTGACAGCGTCCAGCAGAGCGGTGTTGTCCTTGTTCATGCCGATGGCGTAATCCTCCTCGGCATAGCTGGTGTCCAGGATCTTCAGGCCGGGGTTGGACTCCACATAGGCCTTGGCGGGCTCGTTGTCGATGACGACAGCGTCCACTTGGGCGTTGTTCAGAGCCTGCACGGCGGTCAGGCCGTTGTCGTAAGCCACAACAGCGTCCTCGCCGAAGTCATCGGAGCAGTACAGGTAGCCGGTGGTGCCGCGCTGGGTGCCGATCTTCTTGCCGGCCAGATCGTCGGCAGTGGCAATGTCAGAGCCCTCGGGCACGATGATGGACTGGATGCCGGTGGCATAGCTGTCGGAGAAAGCCATCACAGCCTTGCGCTCGTCGGTAACGGTGATGCCGGCCATGGCGATGTCGGCCTTGCCCTGCTGCACGCTCAGCAGCGCAGCGTCGAAGTCCATATCATCGACCTGCAGCTCCAGGCCCAGCTTGTCGGCGATGGCCTGTGCGGTCTCCACATCGATGCCCTCGATGGTGCCGTTGTCGGTGGTCATCTCATAGGGAGGGAAGGTGGCGTTGGTGGCCATGGTC
The DNA here is from genome assembly GCA_014858325.1 of Oscillospiraceae bacterium. Taxonomy (GTDB): domain Bacteria; phylum Bacillota; class Clostridia; order Oscillospirales; family Ruminococcaceae; genus Faecalibacterium. Next base: position 6,596 of record RKCM01000123.1, read on the forward strand.
AGCTTGCCGGCTTCCACGGTGGTGAAATCGGCAGCAGCGGCAGCAGCCTCGGAAGAAGCAGCGGCGCTGGACGCCACGGAGGAAGCAGCAGCGGAAGAAGCGGTGGAAGAAGAGCCACCGCAGGCGGTCAGGGCCAGAGCAGCAACGCTCAGGCCGGCAGCAGCCAGAAAGCTGCGACGCGTGATCTTTTTCATATTCAAACACTCCTCAAACAATGTTTTGATCTTGTATTTCCCGCCGCGATGCGATTCATCGAACATTCGGGAAGTGAACTTAGTATAGATTGTACAAAATCAAATGTCAAGGGTTGTGCAAAAATTCGGCAATTTTGAAACCGATTTGAGAACAATTATGCAGAAAATCACCGAGAAATATGAATATATGCATATTTAGAAATACCGCGCCAGCTCTTCCTCGCTCCGCTTGGGCACGCAGTAGTCGCGGCTGGCGTCCAGATAATACTTCACGCCCGTCTCGGCGGTCAGCGGCACGATGTGGGCCTCATGGGTGGGGTAGCCGAAGGCGATCATAAAGGCCAGTTTCTCCGGCTCCGCAATGCCCAGCAGCTCGCTGAGGGCAGGTTTGTTGATGGCTCCCATGATGCAGCTGCCCACGCCCTTGTCCCAGGCGGCAAGGGTCATGTTGGCCAGTGCAATGCCGGTGTCGGTGGCAAGATCGCCGGGGATGGAGGTATCCTGCACCACCGCCACATATAAGGTGGGCAGCTCGTCGGCCTTGGGGGTGCCCTGCTCCGGCGGCAGGTAGGCGGCCCACTTGACCAGCGGCTGCACCTTGGCAACGTCCTCGGGCTTGCTGACGATGACCAGCCGCACCGCCTGACGGTTGGCACCGCAGGAGGACAGCCGCAGCGCCTCGATGATATCCTCCACCACATCCTGCGGGACGGCTTTTTGGGCAAAGCGGCGGTAGGTGCGGCGGGCAGCGAGTTTTTCCATGACAGACATAATAACACTCCTTTTTATTTTTTATGCGGCAGCGGGATGCCCAGCACCAGCGCGATGCCGGTGGCAAGGGCCACGGCAATCTTGAAGGTGGTGATGCCGTTGGAGAGGGCGAGGGCGTTGTTGCCCTGAATGAAATAGGAGGCGGTGTAGTAGATGCCCGCGCCGGGCACCAGCGGGAAGATGCCCGGCAGCAGAAACACCGTGACCGGGGCTTTGCAGAAGATGGAAAAAATGCGGGTGAGCAGCGTCAGCGGGATGACCGCCAGCAGGGAAGCCAGCGTGCCGTCGGCCCCCAGCAGGACGGCCAGCTCATACACCAGCCACCCGATGCCGCCCACCAGCGCCCCGTAGGGCAGCAGCCGCTTGGGGCAGGCAAACAGCACCGAGAAGCTCCACGTCCCGGCGGCAGCAAGAAAAAACTGGGCCACAAGCGGACCGATCTGCGCATTCGTGAGCGTCATCATACGGCCGTTACCCCCGTTAACAGAGAAGTGCACCACAGCACAAAGCCGGTGCCGATGGCGATGCAGGCGGCCACCAGCAGCGCATCGATCATGCGGATGGTGCCGGAAAGGTAATCGCCCTGCACAAAATCCCGGATGCCCATGGTAAAGGCGATGCCGGGCGTTAAGATCATCAGGGTGCCGATGATGGCGTGGCTGGCCTCGGTGTGCAGCAGGCGGCACAGCACCAGACACACCAGCGTGATGAGGGCGGCCGTGGTGATCTTCTGGAAGCCGCCCGGGACGTGCCGCCGCTCACACATCCACAAGTAAGCGCTGGCGGTAAGGCCCGCCACGGCAGCGGCAAGGCCGGCCTCAATGCTGCCGCCGAAGATGAGAGCAAAGCTGAACGCCCCGCACAGGCCCGCCGCCAGCTGGGTGAGAGGCTTGGGGAAAGGGATGCGCTGGGCCATGGCAAGCTGCCGCTCGGCCTCGGCAAGGCTCACGCCCCCGGCGGCGATCTGCCGCGAAAGGGCGTTCACCGCTTCCACCCGGCCCAGATGGGTGGTGCGGACGGGTACATTGCGCACCTCGCTGATCTCCGCCGTGCCCGCGCTGGCAAAGATGCCGTTGGTCAAAACATACACGTGAAATTCCCGCAGGTGGAAGCTGCGCGCCATGAACTCCATGGTCTGCTCCACCCGGAACACCTCTGCGCCGTTTTCCAGCAGCGTCTGGCCCGCCGCCATGATAAAATCCATGATGCGGCGGCGCTGCTCCTCGTCGGGGTAAAGTTCGCTCTCCATGGCGGACCTCCTTGGGTTTGGTATACCTCTAATGTAACACAATGCAGCGGTTTTGTCTATTGAAAAAAGAAGACCCCCTCTTGGAGCGGCAACTCCGAGAGGGGGTTTTCTTTGGCGATTCCCATTGGAATCTTTACATTTGCAGCTCTATTATATTTCCAATCGGCAAGAATGTCAAGCCGATTGGAAATGATTTGCCCTCTTCGCCCTCTCAGTCAAAGCCTGCGGCTTTGCCAGCTCCCCCAAAGGGGGAGCCAAGGGCCTGACCGCAGCGTCTTGCCTCTCCCTTTGGGAGAGGTGTCCCCGCAGGGGACGGAGAG
>RKCM01000151.1 GCA_014858325.1 Oscillospiraceae bacterium
TTTTTTTTTTTTTTTTTTTTTGCGGGCTTTTCTTGTGCAACCTGCCTGTCTCTCCCTCGCAAACAGTGCAGGAAACCGTCAAACTGCAAAAATTCCTGCCGGGGGCTTGCAAAACGGCGGCGAATGCGCTATTCTATGGGTACAGTTTAGCAATTTAGCATGGTAAAGCGGTGAAACGAAAACCGCCGGGCCGCCCCCGCAGGGCAGCCGCCATGCGGAACAATCGAAGAGGGGTATATCTTATGAAACGTTTGATCTCTGCATTTCTCGCGGGCGCTATGGCCCTGAGCCTGGCTGCCTGCGGCGGCGCTGCCTCCACTTCCACCGCTGCTTCCGCTGCGTCCGGCACGGCGGCTTCTGCCTCCGCTGCCGCTGCCGACAGCGATCTGGCTTACCTGCAGGCCAACGGCAAAATGGTCATTGGCTACACCGTCTACGAGCCCATGAACTACACCGATGCCGACGGCAATTTCACCGGCTTTGATACCGAGCTGGCCACCGCCGTCTGCAAGAAGCTGGGTGTGGAGCCGGAGTTCGTGGAGATCAACTGGGATACCAAGGAGACCGAGCTGGCCGCCAAGAGCATCGACTGCATCTGGAACGGCCTGACCCTGACGCCCGACCGGGAGGAGAACATGGCCTGCACCAAGCCCTACGTCAAGAATGCGCAGGTCGTGGTGGTGAAGGACGGCACCGACTACACCTCCACCGCAGACCTCGTGGGCAAGACCGTCGTGGCCGAGGCCGGTTCCGCCGGTGAGACCACCATCCAGGAGGACGCAAACCTGTCTCAGGCCGACTACGTTTCCAAGAGCGTCCAGACCGACTGCCTGATGGAAGTGGCCGCCGGCACGGCCGATGCCGCCGTGCTGGACCTGACGCTGGCCTCTGCCATGATCGGCGAGGGCACCGACTATGCCGGCCTGAAGATGGTGGATGAGCTGAACGTGGAAGAGTACGGCGTGGCGTTCCGCAAGGGCAGCGATGCTGCCGCCGCTGTGGACGAGGCTTTTGATGCGCTGAAGGCCGACGGCACCATGCAGGCTCTGGCTGAGAAGTACGACCTGACGCTGGCGGATTAAAAACCGGCAAAACGTAAAAACTTGACGGAATAACGATGGGTGTGTGTTTGTGTCTGTGATTCTTGAGCGCCTTTCCGGCGCATTCCTGCTCAACTGCGAGCTCTTTTTCTGGACATTGGTGTTCTCCCTGCCGCTGGGGCTGGTGGTGGCGTTTGGCTCCATGAGCCGCTGCGCTCCCCTGCGGGGCGTGGTCAAAACCTTCGTCTGGGTCATCCGCGGCACCCCGCTGATGCTCCAGATCATCGTCATCTATCTGGGCCCGGGCCTGCTGGGGTTTGAAAATCCCTGGCCCTCCGGCACCGGCGGCCGCCTGGTGGCGGCAGTGGTGGCCTTTGCCATCAACTACGCCTGCTACTTCTCCGAGATCTACCGGGGCGGCATCGAGGCTGTGCCCAAGGGCCAGACCGAGGCCGGGCAGGTGCTGGGCATGACGAAGAGCCAGATCTTCTTCCAGGTCACACTGCTGCAGGTGGTCAAGCGCATCCTGCCCCCCATGGGCAATGAGATCATCACCCTCGTCAAGGATACGTCGCTGGCCAACACCATCGCCAACAAGGAGATCATCATGATGGCAAAGGAATACAGCGCAAAGGGCCTCATCTGGCCGCTGTTTTCCACGGCCATTTTCTTCCTCGTCTTCGTGGGCGCGCTGACGCTGCTGTTCGGCTGGGCCGAGAAGAAGATGGACTATTTCCGCTGCTGAGAAGGAGAAAAGGATTATGGCATTACTCGAAGCTTCCGGCATCGGGAAAAATTTTGGTGAGACCCATGTGCTGAAGGACATCTCCCTGACGCTGGAAAAAGGGGAGGCGCTGGCCATCATCGGCTCCTCCGGCTCCGGCAAGACGACGCTGCTGCGCTGCCTGAACTTTCTGGAGCGGCCCGACACCGGCATCATCAAGGTGAACGGCGAGACCATGTGGGACGCGGCCGACCCCGCCACCCAGAAGGAGAGCGAGGTGCGCAAAAAGCGGCTGCACTTTGGCCTGGTGTTCCAGAACTTCAACCTCTTCCCTCAGTACACCGCGCTGCAGAACGTGATGCTGGCGGGGGAGCTGCTGGCGAAGGAGCGGCCCGATTATAAGGCCAACCGCAAGGCCATCCACGCCGAGCTGGAAGCACAGGCCAAGGAGCTGCTGGCCCAGATGGGCCTGTCCGAGCGGGCGGGCCACTACCCCCACCAGCTTTCCGGCGGGCAGCAGCAGAGGGTGGCCATTGCCCGTGCGCTGGCGCTCCACCCGGACATCCTCTGCTTTGATGAGCCCACCTCGGCTCTGGACCCGGAGCTGACCGGCGAGGTCCTCCGCGTCCTGCGCGATTTGGCCGACCGCAAGACCACCATGATCATCGTCACCCACGAGATGCACTTTGCCCGCGACGTGGCCGACCGCATCCTGTTCATGGATGGCGGCGTGGTGGTGGAGGAGGGCCCCGCGAAAGAGCTCATCGACCACCCCAAAGAGGAGCGCACCCGGCAGTTTCTGGCGCACTATTCCGAATGAAAGCATTCGCCCCCGGAGAAGGTTGCATTTCCGGGGGCGTTTTTTTGCTCCATGCAGGAAAAATGCCCGGAAGACCGTTTTATGGAGTGAAAGGATGTGGAACTTGATGAAACGGAAACGTTCTGCACGGAACCGCCGGGCCCGGCGGCGGGTGCTGCTGCTGTTGGTGGTGATTCTGGCGGTGCTGTTGCTGTGGCCCAGCCCGGTGGAATTGGACAGCCTGACCAGCCCCAAGGCCATCTTGATGGAAGCTGACAGCGGGGAAGTGCTGGCAGAGAAAAAAGCCGATGACCCCATCTACCCGGCATCTATGACCAAAATGATGACGGCTCTTCTGACTCTTGAGGCAAACCCTGACCTGGATCAGCCTGTGATATTGCCGGAGGACATCTTCCCGGCGTTGCAGGCCGAGGGCGCGTCAATGGCAGGGTTTCGGCCCGGTGAGACGGCTGCCGTGCGGGACTTGTTATACGGTGCGCTTTTGCCTTCCGGCGCGGAGTGCTGCGAGGCGCTGGCACGAGAGGTGAGCGGTTCGGAGGAAGCCTTTGTGGAACAAATGAACCAGAAGGCGGCAGAGCTGGGAATGCACTCCACCCACTTCTGCAATCCTACCGGCCTGCACGACCCGGAACATGTCTCCACCGTGCGGGATATGGCCCGGCTGCTGCGGGCTGCGATGCAGAACGAGAACTTTCGTGCCATCCTGAGCGCTAGGAGTTACACCGTCCCGGCGACAGATCTGCACCCGGAGGGCTTCACGATGACGAGCACCTTCTGGTCGGAGCTGGGCGATACCTCCTTGCGAAAGGGGAAGTTTCTGGGTGGCAAGACTGGCTACACCAGCGCGGCGGGGCTCTGCCTGGCCAGCACCGCACAGGTGAAGGAAAAACCGTATATTCTCGTCACAGCGGGTGCGCAGGGAAACCACGACACCGAGCCTTACCATATAGAAGATGCCGTCCGGGTCTACCGTCAGCTGGATCGCTGAGATGTGAGCAGAATCACTAAATTTTACATCAAATGAATGGTAACGTTGTACAAGAAAAATTGTGCAAACCCTCTTGCAAAGCGGCAAGCAGCTGAGTATAATACCACTCATGAAACCCGCAAACGTCCTGCCTGGTGTCTGGCAGGGCGTTTTTGTCGGCAAAAAACCGGCAAAGAAACAGGAAAAACACGAAAAGACCGCCCGTAGGAGGGGCTTTGGTATGACGAAGGATATGACGCAGGGCAGCCCGCTCAAGCTGATCCTGGCTTTTGCGGTGCCGCTGATGCTGGGCAGTCTGTTCCAGCAGTTTTACAATCTGGCCGATACCATCATCGTCGGCCGCTTTGTGGGCGTGGAAGCCCTGGCGGCGGTGGGCAGCGTGGGCGGCCTGAACTATCTGGTGCTGGGCTTTGTCAATGGCATTGCCTGCGGCTTCTCCATCCCCGTCTCGTGGACCTTCGGAGCCAAGGATTATGCTCAGATGCGCCGCTACACCGCCAACACCGTCTGGCTCAGCATCTTCTTTGCGGCGGTGCTCACCGTGGTCACGGTGGCCTTGACCCGGCTCATCCTCGTCTGGACCAACACCCCGGCCAACATCATCGATCTGGCGGATATCTACATCCGCACCATCTTTGCGGGCATCCCGTTCACCCTCCTTTATAATGTCACCAGCGCGCTCATGCGGGCGCTGGGCGACAGCAAGCGGCCCCTGTACTTTTTGCTGGTGGCCAGCTTCCTCAACATCGCGCTGGATCTGGTCTGCATCATCGTCTTCCACATGGGCGTGTTTGGCGCGGCCTTTGCCACCGTGTTCAGCCAGGGCGTGGCGGGCCTGGGCAGCTTGTGGTACATCCTGCGCCACTACCCGGAGCTGAAGTGGAGCAAGGAGGAGGGCCGCCTCAGCCGGGAGCACTGCCTCAAGCTCTGCAACATGGGCATCCCCATGGGCCTGCAGTGCAGCATTACAGCCATCGGCAGCGTGGTACTGCAGGGGGCTGTCAACGGCCTGGGCAGCGACATCGTGGCGGCCCAGACCGCCGGCAGCAAGGCGGCGCAGTTCCTGGCCGTCCCGCTGGAGAGCATCGGCACGGCCATGACCACCTACGCCAGCCAGAACATCGGTGCCAACGACCTCAAGCGGGTGGACCGGGGCGTCAACACAGCCCTCGGCATCGGCACGGTGTACAGCATCGCATCCTTCCTCATCCTGCGCTTTGCGGATAAGCTCCTCATCGGCCTCTTCCTCGACGCGGGCGAAGTGGAGATCATGGCCAATGCCCAGAGCTTCATCTTCTGGAACAGTGTCTTCTACATCCCGCTGGCGGTCCTCATCATCTACCGCTATACCATTCAGGGCCTCGGCTACTCGGGCCTTGCCATGTTTGCGGGCGTGGCCGAGATGGTGGCCCGCGCCATGGTGGGCTTTTGGTTCGTGCCGCTGTGGGGCTACTTTGCGGCCTGCATCGCCAGCCCCGTGGCCTGGTTCTTCGCCTGCTTCTTCCTCATCCCGGCGTATTTTGTGGTGCGCAAGCGGCTGATGAACGAGAAAGCGAACGAGCAGGGGCGCGCCGTGAAAAATAGTTTGTGAGTTTAGAACCCTCTCAGTCAAAGCCTGACGGCTTTGCCAGCTCCCCCGAAGGAGGAGCTCATGCAGAACCTCGGATAGAGGCAGCATGACCTCGCCCTTTGGGAGAGGTGGCATCGCGCAGCGATGACGGAGAGGGTTCTTTTTATTTTTCACAGATTTACAAACGCCGCCAAAAACGCTATACTATAAATAACTATGTGCCGAAAGGAGGCGAGGGAACATGGAACAGGAGCTGGAACAGCTGGAAGGCACGGTGGAAGACATCATCTACGAGAACGCCGACAACGGCTACACCGTCTTTGAGGTGTCGGGCGGCGGCGTGATGACCGTGGTCTGCGGCGTGGTGGGCGAGCTGCACGCGGGCGAGACGGTGATCTGCCGGGGCAGATACGAGAACCACGCCACCTATGGCCGCCAGTTCCACGCACAGGAGTGCGAGACGGATATGCCCAAGGATCTGGAAGCCGTTTATGCCTTCCTCGCCAGCCGCTCGCTGCCCTACATCGGGGCCCGCACGGCGGATAAGATCATCGATAAATTCGGCGCGCAGGCGCTGGAGGTGATCGCCAACGACCCCGCCCAGCTCACCACCATCCCCGGCATCTCGGCGGATAAAGCCGACCGCATCCAGCAGGAGTTCAAGCGGATGTTCGGGATGCGGGAGCTCATCGCCTATCTGGCGCAGTTTGAGATCAGCCCCCGGAAGGCCATGGAGGTCTTCCGCACCTTCGGCCCCGGGGCCATGAATGCCATTGCCCAAAACCCCTACCTGCTGTGCGGCGAGCCGCTGCAGCTGGATTTCCGCCACGCCGACAGCATCGCCCAGTATTACCACATGGCAGGGGACTGCGCCCAGCGGCTGGAAGCCGCCCTGCTGCGGACACTGCGCCACAACGCAGGCAACGGCCACACCTGCCTGCCCCGGGCGCAGCTGCTGGATACGGCTTCGCACTTCATCCACCAGCCGCCCGAAAAGCTGGCGGCGGCGCTGGACCGCTGCCTGCAGGCGGAGGAGCTGCGGGTGAAGCTCTTTGACGGTGTGCCCTATATCTATCTGCCGGACTTGCTGGCGGCAGAGCAGGACATTGCCGACCGTCTGGCCCTGCTGACGCGGCGGGGCAGAAACACCGCCCGTGACCTCGATAAAAACATTCAGGTGCTGGAGCTGACCCAGGGCTTTGCCTACGCGCCCTTGCAAAAGGAGGCCATCCGCAAGGCCATGACCGAAAACTGTCTGGTGCTGACGGGCGGCCCCGGCACCGGCAAGACCACCACCGTCAACGCCATTTTGCAGCTGCTGGAAAATCAGGCCGAGCGGGTGGCGCTGTGCGCCCCCACGGGCCGCGCGGCCAAGCGGCTGAGCGAGCTGACGGGCCGCAAGGCCTCCACCATCCATCGCCTGCTGGAAGTGGACTACACCGGCGGCGTGGTCAGCTTCATCCACAACGACAAGAACCTGCTCAAGTGCGATGTGGTCATCCTGGACGAGATGAGCATGGTGGACGTCAAGCTGTTTCAGGCGTTGCTGGCGGCGCTGCGGTACAGCTGCCGCGTCATCATGGTGGGCGATGCCGACCAGCTGCCCAGCGTGGGCCCCGGCAACATCCTGGGCGAGGTGGTCCGCTCCGGCCTTGTGCCCACTGTCTGCCTCAACCAGATCTTCCGGCAGGCAGCAAAAAGCCTGATCGTGGAAAACGCCCACCACATCATCTCCAGCGAGCCGCTGGAAAAGGGCGGCAAAACGGATGATTTCTTCTTTCTCGAAACCGACGGCGACGCGGCACAGAAGCTGGTGTGCGATCTGGTCACCACCCGCCTGCCCCGCAGCTACCATTTCGACCCCATCCGGGACATTCAGGTGCTCTGCCCGACGAAGCTCGGCCCCACGGGCACCCAGGCACTCAACGTGGAGCTGCAGAACCTGCTCAACCCGGCCCAAAAAGGCAAGCCCCAGATCCAGAGCGCGGCCCGGGTGTTCCGGGTGGGCGATAAAGTGATGCAGGTGCGCAACAATTACGAGATCACCTGGCAGCGCATCGGCGGGGAACAGGGCGTGGGTGCTTACAACGGCGATATCGGCATCGTGGAGTCCATCAACCCCCGGGACCGCTCCATGGTGGTGCGGATGGACGACCGGCGGCTGGTCTACCCGGCGGAGAACCTCAATGAGCTGGAGATCGCCTACGCCATCACGGTGCACAAGAGCCAGGGCAGCGAGTTCCCGGCGGTGATCCTGCCGGTGGCGCAGGTGCCGCCGCGGCTGTGCTACCGCAACCTGTTCTACACCGGCGTCACCCGGGCCCGGAAGCTCTGCATCGTGGCCGGGCGGCGGGACGTGGTCAACCGCATGATGGGCAACATCCGCCAGAACCTGCGGTACAGCGGGCTGGCGCAGCTGCTGCAGGAAAACCTCTCAGTCGCCTCCGGCGACAGCTCCCCTGAATAGGGGAGCCAAGAAAACGGCAGCCGCTGACTTGCCTCCCCTTCGTAGGGGAGGTGGCATCGCGAAAGCGATGACGGAGAGGTTTCTTTTTCTACTCATTTATGTTATACTATCATTTGATTTGTGAAATGGGAAAGCAGAAAGGATCATTGCATTATGGCACAGACTGATATCGGCATCGACCTGGGGACTACCACCATCATCATCGCACAGGCAGGGGAGGGCGTTGTGCTCAACCAGCCCAGCGTGGTGGCGGTGGATACCCGCAAGAACTCCGTGCTGGAGGTGGGCGACAAAGCCCTGGCCATGGTGGGCCGCACCCCCAACTACATCTCCGCCATCTTCCCGCTGAAGGACGGCGTCATCAGCGACCACACCATGACCCGCGAGCTCATCTGCCGTTTTGTCAATCAGGTGTACAGCTCCCACATGGTCAAGCCCCGGGTGGCCGTCTGCGTGCCCGCCGCCATCACCGGCATTGAGAGCGACGCCGTGGTGGAGGCCGTGGTGGCTGCCGGTGCCCGGCAGGTCTACCTCATCGATGAGCCCATCGCCGCAGCCCTCGGCTCCGGCATCGACATCACCGTGCCCGACGGCCGGATGATCATCGACATCGGCGGCGGCACCACCGACATCGCCGTGCTGAGCCTGGGCGGCAAGGTCAAGGCCACCAGCGTGCGGGTGGCGGGCAACCATTACGACGACGAGATCCTGAAGCACGTGCGCAACAAGTTCAGCATCGCCATCGGCCAGCGCACCGCCGAGGAGCTGAAGAAGCACGTGGCCTGCTGCCCCCAGAAGACCGATTTCAACGAGACGATGGAGGTCAAGGGCCGCAGCCTGCTCACCGGCCTGCCCGTCCGCGTCAATGTTTCCACCAGCGACCTCTACGAGCCCGTTATGCAGCTGAGCGAGCAGATCGGCACGGCGGCCCATCAGGTGCTGGAAAAGACCCCCCCGGAGCTAGCGGGCGACATCTACCGCAACGGCGTCGTCCTCACCGGCGGCGGCGCACAGCTGCACGGCCTGACGGAGTACCTGAGCCAGGAGCTCAAGGTGGAAGTGACCGTCTCGCCGGACCCCGTCAACTGCGTGGCCCTGGGCACAGCCATGAGCCTGGGCCTTGGCGACAAGCTGGAGACCGGCTTTACCGACGCCACCCCCCGCATTGGCCGCCGCTGAGGATAGGGCAAAAAGCCCGTCGTGTTCATTTTTGGCTCACAAACAGCATGATTTTTGTTCATAGTTGTTGAATCGGGCCGGAAAATAAGGTATAATATCCTCAAATCGCATTTTGCATCCCGGAGTGACCGGGGAGCAAAAATACAAACAATAGGAGGAAGACCATGGATTTAGGTTTTGATGTGGTCGTGACCATCACCGGCATCGTGCTGGTGTTCGCGATCCTCGTGCTGCTGATGGCCATCATCGCGCTGGAGGGCAAGATCTTTGACGGCATGAACGCCAAGAAGGCTGCCGCCAAGCCCGCTGCTCCCGCTGCAAAGCCCGCAGCCGCC
>RKCM01000148.1 GCA_014858325.1 Oscillospiraceae bacterium
CGGCCTCTTCATTGAGCTGGACAATGGCGTCGAGGGCTTTGTCCCCGCCTCCAGCCTCACCCCCTCCGGCACCAACCTCACCGAGGGCGTCCGCCTTTCCGACCCCGTCTCCGGCAAGAGCTGGAGCCTGGGCGATAAGATGATGATCACCATCGTCCGTGCCGACGTCAATCTGGGCAAGATCGATTTTGAGGTCGCACCCGAGCAGAAATAAACAAACCGCCGCAGTTGTCAAACGCATCGGCTCCCGCTTTTCCGGGGGCCGATTTTGTTTTGCTATCAAAGCCGAAGGATTGTCTAAATTTCTTACACCCCCGCCGATTTGCTGGTTGTAGGGCAGGGGAGGGCCGGGTATACTAAAACCACAAGAACGAGCCGGAGAGCAGCCGAATGCTCTGGGCCGGATACACAGCACTTTTGCAAGGAGGTTGGCATTCTATGTATTATTCCAGTGGCAACTATGAGGCGTTTGCACACCCCAGAAAACCGGATGGGGTCGATCATAAGTCTGCTTATATCATTGGCTCGGGTCTGGCGGCCCTGACGGCAGCGTGTTATCTTGTCCGCGACGGCCAGATGAAGGGCGAGCGCATCCATATCTTCGAGAAGGACCCCATCCCGGGCGGTGCCTGCGATGGCTATCAATACGATATCGGCTATGTCATGCGCGGCGGCCGCGAGATGGACAACCATTTCGAGGTCATGTGGGACCTGCTGCGCTCCATCCCGTCGCTGGAGACGGAAGGGGCCAGCGTGCTGGACGAGTACTACTGGCTCAACAAGGCCGACCCCAACTATTCGCTCTGCCGCGCTACGGAAAAGCAGGGTCAGGACGCCCACACCGACGGCAAGTTCGCCATCTCGGATAAGGGTGCCATGGAGATCATGAAGCTCTTCTTCACCCCGGACGAGCAGCTGCAGGATAAAAAGATCACCGACGTCTTCGACGATGAGGTCTTCTCCTCCAACTTCTGGCTCTACTGGCGCACCATGTTTGCGTTTGAAAACTGGCACAGTGCGCTGGAAATGAAGCTCTATCTCAAGCGCTATATCCACCACATCGGCGGCCTGCCGGACTTCACGGCGCTGCGCTTTACCCGCTATAATCAATATGAGTCCATCATCCTGCCCATGACGGCCTACCTGCAGGACCACGGCGTGCAGTTCTTCTACGAGACCAAGGTCACGGACGTCCAGTTCAGCATTGAGATCGGCAAAAAGCAGGCCACCTCCATCACCGTGGACCACAAGGGCCAGGTGGAGACCATTGACCTCACCGCCAACGACCTGCTCTTCATCACCAACGGCGGCTGTGTCGAGAGCTGCACCGTGGGCGCACAGAATAAGGCGGCAGGCTTTGACCCCACCATCAAGCCGGGCAACGGCTGGGATCTCTGGAAGCGGATCGCCGCGCAGGACCCCTCCTTCGGCCACCCGGAGAAGTTCTGCTCCAAGCCCGAGGAGTCCAACTGGGAAAGCGCCACCATCACCACGCTGGACGATAAGATCCCGCAGTATATCGAGAAGATTTGCAAGCGCGATCCCTTCAGCGGCCACACCGTCACCGGCGGCATCGTCACGGTGAAGGATTCCAGCTGGCTGCTCAGCTGGACGCTCAACCGCCAGCAGCAGTTCCGGGATCAGCCCAAGGATCAGCTCTGCGTCTGGGTCTACGGCCTGTTCAGTGATAAGCCCGGCGATTACGTCAAAAAATCCATGCGGGACTGCACGGGCAAGGAGATCTGCATGGAGTGGCTCTACCACATCGGTGTGCCCACCGACCAGATCGAAGAGCTGGCCGAGCACAGCGCCAACACCGTGCCCGTCATGATGCCCTATATCGACGCCTTCTTCATGCCCCGCGCCATCGGCGACCGCCCCGACGTGGTGCCCAAGGACGCGGTCAACTTCGCCTTCCTGGGCCAGTTCGCGGAGACACCCCGGGACACCATCTTCACCACCGAGTACTCCATGCGCACCGGCATGGTGGCCGTCTACAGCCTGCTGAACGTGGACCGGGGCGTGCCCGAGGTCTGGGGCAGCACCTACGATGTCCGCTGCCTCATCGACGCGGCGGTGAAGCTCCGCGACGGCAAAAAGTTCACCGATATGGACCTGCCGCTGCTGCCGCGCCTTGCCATGAAGGAAGCGCTGAAAAAGATCGAGGGCACCGACCTCGAAAAGCTGCTCAAGCAGTACGGTGCCATCTGAGTCCTGCTCTTTCCAAATCTGCATGTTTCGCCTTGCCCATTTTGGGCCGTCCCTCTTTCTGCGTCCAAGGGGCCTGCTTCCGCTTTGCGGGGGCAGGCCCCTTGGCATTTTGCCGGGATTTGTACAAAAACTAGCACTCTTTTATAAAAGACGGACTGTTTGTGCAAGAAGATGACACAAATCTTCCAAAAAACTCTTGCCCCGGGCGGCGCTTTGTGTTAAGCTTATGGTAACAATGCGGCCTTGGCAAAAGGCCGGGCTGCACAACGTCTTTGTCAAACAAAGGAGGTCGTTTCTTACCATGAAACAGTACATTTCCCGCCGCAGCTTTTTGAAGGGCGCTGGCGTTACCGCTGCTGCTGCCACCATGGCACTGGGTGCCCCGGCTGCGTCTGCCTATTACGGCAAGGGCAGGACTCCGTTCACCATCCTCTACACCAACGACGTGCACACCTACATCGATAAGAAATCTCCCAAGCTGACTTACGCTGCCATTGCAGCCCTCAAGCAGAGCCACATCGCCAACGGCGAAAACGTCCTGCTGGTGGACGCTGGCGACCACATCCAGGGCACGGCCTACGGCTCCATGGACGATGGCACCACCATCATCCAGCTGATGAACGCCGCCGGCTACGATGTGGCCACCCTGGGCAACCATGAGTTCGATTACGGCATGGCCCGCACCAAGGCCGTCCTCAAGGAAGCCGATTTCCCCTACATCTCCTGCAACTGGGTCGATCTGCGCACCAGCCTGCGGGTGTTGCCCAGCATCAAGCTGTTCAACTTCAAGGGCACCGTTGTGGCCTTTGTTGGCATCACCACCCCCGAGAGCTTTACCAAGTCCACCCCGGCTTACTTCATGAATGCCAGCCAGACCAAGTACATCTATGATATTCTGGGCGGCGACGACGGCGCAAAGCTGTATGCCGCTGTGCAGAAGGCCGTGGATAAGGCCAAGGCACTGGGCGCGGATTACGTCATCGGTCTGGGCCATCTGGGCGTCGATCCCTCCTCTGCACCCTGGACCAGTGAGGACGTCATTGCCCACACCACCGGCTTCCACGCCTTTATTGACGGCCACTCCCACACCGTCATGGAAGGGAAGACCGTCACCGATGCCGCAGGCCGCCCCGTGGTGCTGACCCAGACGGGCTCTTACTTCGCCAATGTCGGCTGCATGACCGTGGCAGCGGACGGCACCATCACTACCCAGCTGGTGAATGCCTACGAGGGCGCAGACCCCGCTGTGGCCGCCATCGCTGCAGAGTGGGTGAAGAATGTCGATGATATGCTGGGCGAGGAGATCGCCGTGGGCGACACCGAGTTCTACATCAGCGACCCCGCTACCGGCAAGCGTCGCATCCGCATGAACGAGACCAACCTCGGCGACTTTGTGGCCGACGGCATCTATACGTACTTCAATGAGATCGAAGAGCTGCACTGCGATGTGGCCGTTATGAACGGCGGCGGCATCCGCACCGATGTGCCCGCAGGTGCCTGGAGCTTCAAGACCTGCAAGACCGTCAGCCCCTTCGGCAATGTGGCCTGCCTGATGTCCGTCACCGGCCAGCAGATCCAGGACGCCTTGGAGTTCGCAGCCCGCTTTGCGGGTTCCGGCGATGAAAACGGCGGCTTCCTGCACGTTGCCGGTGCCACCTACGAGATCCACACCGCTCTGCCCAACACCGTCCCCACCGACGAGAAGAATGTCTGGCAGGGCAGTGCCACCGGCACGCCCCGCGTCCAGAACGTCAAGATTTACGATAAGGCTTCCGGCACCTATGTCCCGTTGGACCCCGCCAAGAAGTACGCCCTCGCCGGCATGAACTACACCCTGCGCAATCTGGGCGACGGCTTTGCCATGTTTGACGGCGCCGAGCTCATCAAGGACTACGTCTCCGAGGATTACCTTGTTATGTCCAGCTATGCCATGATGTTTGGCGGCGTGGACGCCAACGGTCTGCCGCATCTGGCTTCCGCCAACAGCCCGCTGGCCGATTATCCCGGCTACCTGCTGGATTACGAGAACCCCTACGGCGCAGGCCGCATCACCCTCGTCTAAAATAAAAAGCAAACGCCGGATGAGATCGAGTGGTTTCGGATCGTTTTTCGGCTTCACACAAAAACACACCCCTGCACGCGATCAAGGTGCAGGGGTGTGTTTTTTCTTGCAGTTTCTGCGCAGCTCAGCGCTTGTGGTACTTGCGGTCTTCTTCCTCGTAGGCGGGCTCACAGGTCAGATACATTCCCAGCCGATTGAGGGTATCCATGTCCACGCTGGACAGGATGACGGTGGAGTGGATGTCGCAGCCCTTGAGCTTGGAGAGCTGACGGAGAGCCAGCGCGGCGGTCTCGTTCTCAGCAGCCGAGCTGGACAGCGCGATCAGAATTTCGTCGGTGTGCAGGCGGGGGTTCCGGCTGCCCAGATAGTTCGTCTTCAGGGTCTGGATGGGCTCAATGGCACGGGCGGAAACGAGGTCTTCCTCCTGGTCGATGCCTGCCAGCTTCTTCAGCGCGTTCAGCAGGGCAGAGGAGGCTGCGCCCAGCAGGGGGCCGGTCTTGCCGGTGACAACGGTGCCGTCCGGCAGCTCAATGGCTGCGGCGGGCGCACCGCCGGTCTTTTCAGAGACGGTGTGGGCCACCTGCTCCACGGGGCGGCTGCCCGGGGCCAGACTGGCCTGGTTCATCAGCAGCTCCAGCTTGAACAGCTCGCTCTGGTGGTCGCTGCCACTCATCTTCTGGTCGCACAGGGCCTTGAAATAGCGGCGGACGATCTCGTTGCGGGAGGCTTCGCAGCAGGCTGCGTCATCTACGATGCAGTTGCCTGCCATGTTCACGCCCATGTCCGTGGGAGATTTATAGGGGCTCTTGCCCGCGATCAGTTCAAACATGGCGTTGACCACAGGGAAGATCTCGATGTCGCGGTTGTAGTTGACGGCGGTCTTGCCGTAGGCTTCCAGATGGAAGGGGTCGATCATGTTCACATCGTTCAGATCGGCCGTAGCAGCCTCGTAGGCAAGGTTCACCGGGTGCTTGAGGGGCAGGTTCCAGATGGGGAAGGTCTCAAATTTGGCATAGCCGGCCTTCACGCCCCGCTTGTGCTCGTGGTACAGCTGGGAAAGGCAGGTGGCCATCTTGCCGGAGCCGGGGCCGGGAGCCGTGATGACGACGAGCGGGCGCTGGGTCTCGATGTAGTCGTTTTTGCCGTAGCCCTCGTCGCTCACGATGCGGGCCACGTCGTTGGGGTAGCCGGGGATCTTGTAGTGGCGGAAGGTGCGGATGCCAAGGCTGTTCAGCCGCTTTTCAAAAGCCTCCACCTCGGGCGCGGCGGTGTACTTGGTGACGCACACACTGCCCACGAAGAGCCCCACGCCCTGGAAGGCGTCGATGAGGCGCAGCACGTCCAGATCGTAGGTGATGCCGTAATCGCCGCGCACCTTGCTGGCCACGATGTCCTCGGCGCTGATGACGATGACGATTTCGGCCTGGTCCTTCAGCTGCAGCAGCATCTGCAGCTTGGAGTCCGGCTCAAACCCGGGCAGCACGCGGGAAGCGTGGTAATCATCGAACAGCTTGCCGCCAAACTCCAGATAGAGCTTGTTGTCGAACTGCGCGATCCGCTCCCGGATGTGCTGCGACTGCATGGAAAGATATTTGTCGTTATCAAACCCTTTTTTCATTTTCAAGTCCCTTTCCCTGATTCAATACACAATAAAAACAGTATAGCACAATCGGCGAAAAGGTGCAATCTCAGTTTTTATGCTCCAGCGTATCCTTCCAGCTCTCGTGCTCCTCGTGCAGATCTTCCTTCAGCAGAGCGTCGATCTCGTCTGCCTCCTGCCGGATGGCGGAAAGGTCTTTTTCAATGGCGGGGTTCTCTTCGATCTCTTCCTTGACGAACATCAGTACAAAAGCGACGGCCAGCAGCAGGCAGGACCACCAGATGGTCCGGGTGGCAAAGTGGTCAACTGCCACGCTGCCAAGGCCCGCACCCACCGCAAACAGGAGGATGACCGCAAAGTAGTGGAGCGATTTCTTCAGCGTTTTGGGGTCGTGGTCTACCAGCCAGTGGGTAAAAGCGTCGGTGCCGCTGCGCATGTTGCCGATGCACATGGTGCTGGCGTAGCCGTAGCCGTTCACCTTGCGGAAAGTCTGCACCTGCATGGCGCAGGAGAAGGAGACGAAGGCATTGGCCAGCAGGTTGAGCTCCTGAGGGAAAAAGCCCACCACAAACAGCAGTAAAATCTCCGCCAGCACGATGATCTGCCGCCAGTGGAGCACCCGCGTGTGCTGCAGCTTGATGCGGGTGAGCTCGGCCACCAGAATGCCGCTGGCAAAGGCAAGGAGCGGGACAAGGTAGCTCAGCGCCGTGGCCCACTGGCGGGAAAACAGGCTGTGGCTCAGCATTACGATGTTGCCCGTCTGGGCGTTGGCGTACACCTTGCCGCGGAAAAAGTAGGTATAAGCGTCCTGCAAACCGCCGGAAAGGGAAAGAAAAACGGCGGTGAGAAAGGACTCGGACATCTGGCCCCGGTGTTCGTGCCGGGGATTCGGTTGAGACTGCATGGGGTTCCACCTCTATCTCTATCATAGGATCTGCAACCAATAGAATATTGGGCACAGGAGCTATTATAAGCGCATTCCGCCCAAAGTACAAGGGGGCGGTTTGAGTATGCCTGCCATACCAAAACCGTATGCCACCGCTTTGCATTGCGGGGCGCATTGTGCTAGAATAGGAGCACAACAAAACAAACACAGAGCCAAAGGAGAGCTTTTTATGCCGAATATCATCGAGATCACGGACTTTCACGCCCCGGAGCTGGACCCCTACGCCCGGCTGACCCAGAACCAGCTGCGCAGCCGTCTGGAGCCGGAAAAAGGCATCTTCATTGCGGAGAGCCCCAAGGTGATCTCCCGGGCGCTGGATGCGGGCTATCAGCCCCTCTCTTTGCTGATGGAGCGCAGGCAGATCACCGGCCCGGCGGCAGAGATCCTGGCCCGCTGCGGCGATGCGCCCGTTTACACCGCCGACCGGGAATTGCTGGCAGCCCTCACCGGCTTTGAGTTGACCCGTGGCGTGCTCTGTGCCTTCCGGCGTCCCGCACCCCGCTCGGTGGAGGCGCTCTGCCGGGATGCCCGCCGGGTAGCCGTTTTGGAGGGCATCGTGGACTCCACCAACGTGGGGGCCATCTTCCGCAGTGCGGCGGCGCTGAATATGGACGCCGTCCTCATCAACCCCTCCTGCTGCGACCCGCTTTGCCGCCGGGCGGTGCGGGTGAGCATGGGTACGGTGTTTCAGGTGCCCTGGGCGCAGCTCGGCGAGACGGCCGCCGATTGGCCGGAAAAGGGGATGGCGCAGCTCCACGCCCTCGGCTTCAAGACTGCGGCCATGGCGCTGAGCGACCGCTCGGTAAGCATCGACGACGAGCAGCTGGCGGCGGAGCCGAAGCTGGCTATCGTGCTGGGCACGGAGGGCGATGGGCTGGCCCGCTCCACCATTGCCGCCTGCGATTATACGGTAAAGATCCCGATGTCGCACGGGGTGGATTCGCTGAACGTGGCGGCGGCCAGCGCCGTGGCCTTCTGGCAGCTGGGCAAACAGTGACCGTTACTTCGCAGCCTTTTCCCGGCCGGTGACCTTCTCCCACCAGCAGACGACCCGCTCACGGGGGAGAAAATAGTTCACCGCCAGTGCCACGATGACGCCGACGGACGTATCCAGAATGCGATTGAGCGCGTAGGGAATGTAGCTGTCCACAGGGGTGCTGAACAGCACGATGCAGAGCACCACGCCGCCCGGCTGTACGCCGCCCGGCCAGAAGTAGCTGCACAGCAAGATCAGAATGACGATGGCAAAGCCCAGCAGCACGGCCAGAAAAACGGTGTGCCCGCCCTGCGGGAAGAAGATCAGGTAAAAGCGGAAGACGACGATGGAGAGCAGGCCGCCGATGAGGGTGCCGAACAGACGGTTGCCGCCGTTTTTGATGGAATCCTCCATGTCATAGCCCAGGCCGAAGATGACGCCGATGCAGGCAAAGGCCGGGTTGCGCCCGATGAGGCAGTAGACGATGGCCACCAGCATGGCCGTGATGGACGTTTTGATGTTGCGCCAGCCCACATGGAGCTTGAAATTGGGGTTTGGGATGCTCGGGAACATAGGGTAGATCCTCCTCAAAATATTCTCACATGGGACAGGATACCATAAAGCCCCTGCAGCGTTCAAGATTCTTTGCTAAAGTAGAAAAATTAACGAAGTTTCTGCTGCATTTGGAACAAAAAACGCAAAGAAAAACGCAAAAAACACCCCCGCAGCCAGTCGAAAACGGACTGGAGGCGGGGGTGCGGTGTTTTGGGGCTTACTTCGTTTCTTCTGTGAGCTTGGTGATGAGCATCTGGTAGATCTCGTTGCCGTTGAGGATGAACTGCTTTTTGACGAGCTCGGCGCTCAGGCGGTCCGGGGTGCCGAGGTCGAGGCAGAAGAGCTCCTGATCCAGCGCCTTGACGGTGCAAGGGATATCGGTCTGGCGATAGCGGGTTTTTACCGTGCAACGCATAGTGCCGGTGAATGGTTCGCGATCGACCCAGTGCAACTGCTGGGCAATCAACCCGACAGACATCAGCCGCGGGTGTTCATGGCCCTGAGCGACAACCAGAATGTTGTTTTCGACGTCTTTGTCCACCACATACCACGGTTCTTCGGTACCTTCTTTGGTGCCACCGATACCCAGACCTTTACGCTGACCGAGAGTGTGATACATCAGCCCCTGGTGCTCACCAATTTCATCGCCATCGACGGTAATGATTTTGCCCGGTTGCGCCGGGAGATAACGGCCCAGGA